>JBEIRS010000224.1:0-2982 GCA_040375795.1 Methylibium sp. | reverse complement strand
TTTGGATGAGCCCACGACAGGGGTGGATCCTCTTTCGCGCAGACACTTCTGGACTTTGTTGGATCATGTGCATCAAAAACGCCCATGGATGACGGTGGTAGTGGCCACGGCCTACATGGACGAAGCGATGCGCTTTGATGATTTGGTGGCCTTGCAGGGAGGGCGGGTGCTGGCCCAGGGGCGACCCGAGGCATTGTTACAGGCAAGCGGAGTGTCTACCTTCGAGGAAGCCTTTATGCAGTGGATGGTGAAGCCAAATGGAACCTCATCATCGAAGCCGCCCCCCGTGGAAGACAGGCCGCCTCTAGCAACATTGAGCGCAGCCTCAGGGGTCGCCATTGAAGCGCGCGGGTTGAGCCGGCGGTTTGGTGATTTTATGGCTGTGGATCATGCTGATTTTAGCATCAGGCAAGGTGAAATCTTTGGTTTTGTCGGATCAAACGGGTGCGGCAAAACGACGGTGATGAAAATGTTGACGGGCTTGCTTTTGCCCAGTGAAGGCGAGGCTTTGCTGTTTGGGAAAAAAATGAACCCGCAAGATTTAGAGAGCCGCCGCAAAGTTGGGTTGATGACCCAGTCTTTTTCACTTTATCAAGAATTGAGCGTATCCCAAAACCTCTGGCTTCACGCCCACTTGTTTGATTTGCCCCGGCCGTTGGCCAAGGCGCGTATCACTGATTTGAGCCAAAGTCTCGGTCTTGGAGAGGTACTGAACCGTTTGCCACCCAGTTTGCCCTTGGGCCTGAAACAACGATTGTCTTTGGCCGTCGCGTTGATTCACCAGCCGCAGATATTGATCTTAGACGAACCCAGCTCGGGCGTGGATCCTCTGGCCCGGGACGCTTTTTGGCAGATCATGCTTGATTTATCTCGGCATCAGGGGGTGACTTTGTTTGTATCGACGCATCATCTGAGCGAGGCCGAGCGTTGTGATCGAGTGGCGCTGATGCATGGGGGGCGTGTCTTGATGACGGATACCCCACAAGCGATCAAAGCCCAGCAGGGTGCTGCCAGCCTGGAAGATGCCTTTGTGGCTTTGCTGGAATCAGCGGATCCTTCGCTTGCGTTGGGCCCTCAGGATCTACTGGCTTTTTCTGGCTTGTCAGCCCTCAGAGACCGCTCAAGGCTCAGGTTGTCGGCCACACGCTTATTGAGTTATGCCTGGCGTGAAAGCTTGGATTTGCTGCGTGATCCCGTGCGTCAGGCCCTGGCGGTTTTGGGCAGTGTGATTTTGATGTTGGTGCTGGCTTATGGTATTTCGATGGATGTCGATTTGTTGCCTTTTGCAGTGCGCGATCTCGACCAGACGCCAGCCAGCCGCAATTACATTGAGTCATTGGCTGGTTCTACGTACTTTGAACAACGAGCCCCCATTCACGATGAGACCTCAATGGATCAACGATTGCGATCAGGTGAACTCAGCCTGGCGCTAGAGATTCCGCCAGGCTTTGCGCATGATCTCAAACGAGGCACGCCAGTCGAGATTGGTGCCTGGATTGATGGCAGCATGCCCATTCGTGCTGAAACAATCCGGGCTTATGTGGAGGGTATTCACGCGGACTGGCTTGCAGCCCGTGCTCATGAAATGTCGGGGCATGGCGAGGGTGTCAAACCATTTCAAATCGAAACCCGGTTTCGCTATAACCCAGAGGTTCGCAGCCTGCCTGCCATGGCCCCGGCAGTATTACCCCTGCTATTGATTTTGATTCCAGCGATTTTGACGGCGATTTCAGTCGTGCGTGAAAAAGAACTCGGATCGATCGTCAATTTTCATGTCACGCCGGTGACGAAACTTGAATTTTTGCTGGGGAAGCAATTGCCCTATGTGGTGCTGGCCATGGCTAATTTTGTATTGCTCTCGGCCATCATTGTGGGGGCATTTGAGGTTCCCATGAAAGGCAGTTGGCTTGCTTTGTTTGTGGCTACAGGGCTTTATGTGATGGCAGCAACCGCTCTGGGCCTGTTGATTTCGGCGTTCATGAAAAGCCAGTTGGCAGCGCTGTTTGGTACCGCTGTCCTGACCATTCTTCCAACCATGCAGTTTTCTGGAATGATTCACCCGGTTTCTTCTTTGGAAGGGCTGGCAGCCTGGATTGGAAATGCCATCCCGACCACCCATTTTCTGATCATTGTGCGAGGAACTTTTTTGAAGGGTCTGGGGTTTACAGAGCTTGGGGCGTCATTCATGCCCTTGTGCATGGCACCGATTGTGCTCATGAGCCTGGCCGTGCTGTGCGCCCAAAAGCAGGCACATTGAGATGCGTGCAGCCCATGTAGGGTATTTGGTCTGGAAAGAGTTACGCTGTTTGTGGCGTGATCCCATCATGGTGTGCTTGATTGTGTATTCATTCACGGTATCTATTTATGCCGCAGCCACAGCCATGCCAGGCGCAGTAACCAAAGCGACGATTGCTTTTGTGGATCAAGACCATTCTGTTTTATCACGTCGCATCCAGGATGCGTTTTACCCTCCTTTGTTTGTGGCGCCAGTCACCATCGAGTGGTCTGACATGGACCAAAGAATGGACTTGGGAGTGGATACCTTTGCTGTCGTCATTCCCCCGAATTTTGAGCGGGATATTTTGACCGGGCGACAAACCAGTATTCAACTGAATGTGGATGCCACCCGGCTGAGCCAGGCCATCAGTGGGACAGGCTATGCGCAGGCCATTATTTCTGGTGAAGTGCAACACTTGCTCCCTCAAGCCTCTGATCCGCCCCGCCCCAAGGTGGATTTGGCGCTTCGATTGAGGTTCAACCCGGCCGGTGAAAAAATCGGCTTTGGAGCACTCATGGAGCTAGTCAACAGCATCACCATGCTGGCCATTGTGCTGACAGGGGCCGCCTTGATTCGTGAACGTGAGCATGGAACGGTCGAGCATTTGCTGGTCATGCCCATCAGCCCTGTGGAGATTGTGCTGAGCAAGGTTCTAGCCATGGGAGCGGTGGTCTGGGTGTGTGCTGGCTTGTCGCTGCGTTGGG
>JBEIRS010000036.1:0-9069 GCA_040375795.1 Methylibium sp. | reverse complement strand
TTCCTGCGGCAGCACGAATTCGCCAAGCAGACTTCAATTGATAACCATAGCCCAGAGTGCCATTGGTTTGGGCACCAAATTGAGAGTTTTCATCCTGCCTGAGATTGGCTTGCCAGCCATGTGGCCCTTGCTGGCCTTCCAGACCCACAGACATGCCATTGATCGTACGCCGAGACACCTCATAAGCGGCGCCAGGTCGAGACACTTCCTGCTGCAAGCTTTCAGCCAAAAGTAGCCAAACCCCGAGAGGGCTATCAACCTGATTTTCCCAGCTGAGTTGCGTTTGGACGGTGCCTGTGTTGCCAAGAGGGTAGCTGCCATTGTTGGCGATCACATCAAACCCATCGTTGGATCGAGCCCAACGGAGGGTGGTTCCCCAGTTTGAACTGATTTTTCCTTGCAGCGAGAATGAAAAAATTTCGCTCACCAATTTGGCGCGGCTGTCAGACTGGGGGCCTTCATCAAACCCCGTGAGGCCATCAGATCGCATCAAGCTGCTGTCGGCGCGCCAGCCCGTACCCAGATCAAGACCCAGCCGTGCACTCAAAGAATTCTGACGAAAACCATCACGATCTGGATTGAATACACCCCATGGAACATGTTCATTCGAGGCTGAAATACCCTTTGTTTCGGTGTGTTGCACCTGTACCGCCGTATTCCAAGGCCCATCTGCATGAAACAGGCCAGCCGATAATTGGCCATAACCATGTGATCCAAGCGATAGTTTGCCATCGGGGCGGGTGCCATGTTTGCCCTGACGGGTGAAAATTTGGATCACCCCCCCCACTGCATCGCTGCCATAAAGACCTGACGAAGGGCCTCGAACAATTTCTATTCGATCAATAAATTCCAGCGGAAGGTTGTCCAGGGTGGCGGTTCCTGTGGTGGCCGAGCCATAACGCATTCCATCAATCAGCAGCAAGGTATGGCGAGATTCCATGCCGCGCAAAAATACGGAACTCAGCCCCCCACCATAAGATGTCACCTGAACGCCAACTTGTGTGGCCAGCAATTCGGGCAAAGTGCGTTGGCCGGAGTGCTCAATGTCTTCACGCCCAATGACTGTGACATCAGCCAAAGATTGATCGACCCTCATGGGCAAACGACTGGCCGTGACCACCAGGGGCTGGAGCGTTTGTGTTTGCGCCAATACGGGGTTAAACATCATGGCCAGGGCAGCGCAAGACGAAAAAAAACAGGCGCGAATGCGCCCAGTGCCCTCTGAAAGGGCTTTTGAACAAGCAGACATGGTGATCATGAAAAATACCGCGCCAGTCAGGTTCCCCGCTGACATGCGCCGAAAGACCTCACACCCGATCAGTGCCAGGTCACCTCGTTGGCCGGTATCCGGGCTGATGAAGCAGCCTTTGCAGCCTTCCCAGAAGTGTCCTTCCAGTGGCATCCAGTGCAAAAGCAGAAAGCGAGGTTTCGTTCACCGTACCGTTGCGGGGGCAGCGCAGTTGGCGGGCCGTGAGAGAGGCGATGATTTTCGGCTCAACAAGGGCCCGGTTTGCTTCCCGTTTAACTGCATCGAAAGAATAATGATGCAAGCACCAACAAGCTCATTATAGCGGCCTACAATGCAGAAATGCCGTGTATCCAAGCCAGATCGGCGACAATCTTGACCGGCCTGACCTCACGCAATATTGTATTTGCCTCAGACTTCTCTTGCCATGCCCTATATCGAAGAACTCATCGACAAAGTGGAACGATTGTTGCTGCGCCACGAAGAACTGCTACGAACCAAGGCCTTGCTTGAACAACAATTGATGGCGCTGCTGCAAGAACGGGATCAGCTTCGTACCCGATTGAATAACGCACGCTCCCGAATTGATGATCTCATTGAACGCTGCCCCACCTTCACAGAGACTTTGCCGCCATGAAACAAATTGAAGTCAGCATTCTCGGCCACAGCTATATTTTGGGCTGCCCCCATGATGGAGAAACTGATTTACGCGAAGCGGTCAAGCTTGTCGACCTTGAAATGAGCGCCATCCGAAACTCAGGCAAGGTCAAGTCCAGGGAACGAATTGCGGTTCTGGCCGCTCTCAACCTGGCCTTTCAAAGAGCTGAAGATGCCCGGGCTCTCGCCAAGCGTCAGGTTTTTATGAATACGACCACCAGCCCATCGTCTGATGAGCCCAGCAATGAAAATATGGCCCAATTGATTCACCGAATTGATTTGATTCTCAGCCAGCCCTGCTAAACACAAGGTCATGCAACCACCACAAGCTCTTGGCCAATGGGCAAGGCGATAAAGGCAAAAACAGGCTGCCTTTGAGGCAGGTTTTGCCAAACTGCCTGTACAGTTTGATGCCACTGTGATTGCCGGGGGCGGGCTTTCTGGTGATCAGTTTCCGTGGCTTATTTTTATTTGCTGTTTGCCATGCCACCAACAATTTCTTTAGGTCATGTGACCCCTCAAACCATGCACTTTACCGAGACCCTGCCTTTGCAAAGTGGGCAGGGTATTGCGAATTATCATTTGGTGTATGAAACCTATGGCACCTTGAATGCCCATCGCAGCAATGCCGTGCTGGTTTGTCATGCCTTGAATGCCTCACATCATTTGGCGGGCACGTATCAGGGGCAAGCCCGCAGTGAGGGCTGGTGGAACAATTTGATTGGCCCAGGCAAACCCCTGGACACGCAAAAATTCTTCGTGATTGGTATCAACAACTTAGGTTCTTGTTTTGGCTCGACCGGCCCGATGCACCTCAATCCGGCAACAGGGCAGCCATTTGGGGCTGATTTTCCAGTCCTGACGGTCGAAGATTGGGTCGATGCCCAGGCCCGATTGCTGGATCAGCTCGGTATCGCCCAATTGGCAGCTGTTTTGGGCGGCAGTTTAGGCGGCATGCAAGCCTTGAGTTGGTCTTTGCGCTACCCGCGACGTTTACGGCATTGTGTGGCAGTGGCCACCGCGCCGAATTTATCTGCTCAAAATATTGCTTTCAACGAAGTGGCGCGCAGGGCCATCATCACTGACCCTGATTTTCATCAAGGGCATTTTTATGCACACGGTGTGTTACCCCGCCGAGGCTTGCGGGTGGCTCGCATGATTGGGCACATCACCTATCTCAGCGATGATTCCATGGAGGCCAAGTTTGGGCGCCGCTTGCGGGGCATGGTTGATGGCCAAGCCCCGGCACAACTCCGCTACACCACTCAAGACATCGAATTTGAAATCGAGAGCTATCTGCGCTATCAGGGTGATAAATTCAGCGAATACTTTGATGCTAACACCTACCTGCTCATCACGCGGGCACTGGATTACTTTGACCCCGCCCGTGCTCATGCAGGAAGCCTCAAGGCAGCATTTGCCCAAGCTCAATGCCAGTTTCAGATCATCAGTTTCACCACCGATTGGCGATTTTCTCCTGCTCGTTCTCGAGAAATTGTCAAAGCCTTGGTAGACAATCGGCTTAAAGTAAGCTACGCTGAAATTGACGCGCCTCACGGCCATGATGCCTTTTTGCTTGACGATGCCCGCTACCATGCGGTGCTTCGAGAGCGATTTGTCCAAATTGCCTGTGAGGTTGGCGAATGACTCAGGAGATCACCTGGCGTTTGATTGCCAATCTTGTGCCCCCTGGCTCTCGGGTGCTGGACCTGGGTTGTGGGCAGGGCCATCTCTTGGCTTACCTGCGTGATCAACGCCAATGCACAGGTTATGGTGTCGAAATCAATGATGCGAATGTACTTTCCTGCATACGTGCAGGGGTGGATGTGATTCAGCTTAACCTGGAAGAAGGCCTGCAACTCTTTGATGACCAAAGCTTTGACGTGGTGTTGCAGCTTGACACCATGCAGCATTTACGCAATACCGAGCACATGCTGCGTGAGACAGCCCGAGTCGGGCGCTTGGGGATTGTGTCCTTCCCCAATTTTGCCCATTGGCCGAACCGCCTCAGCATTTTGAAGGGGCGCATGCCCGTGACCAGGGTGCTGCCTTATCAGTGGTTTGATACGCCCAATATTCGGGTCAGTACCTTCGCAGATTTTGAACTGCTCGCTCGTCGTTGCGGGCTGCGTATTCTGGATGCCTTTGGCTTGGCCGGCGGCCAGGTCGTACGCTCAATGCCCAACCTGCTGGCGAGCGTGGCGGTATTCAAATTTGAGCCCAGCCAAAAATGGGATTCCCCCGACCCTCAAGACGCAGGCTGATGAAGCGAGGTTAAGGGTTGTCAAAATCAAGCCTTGACAGTTTGTTGAATAGATCCCAAGCCGGGTGTTCCCATCGGTAAAAATACCGTTTGGCTGCGAGGGAGGTTCAACGGTGGTCGATGTTCAGTTTCGCTGATGATCCCGGCACGAATTGCGCTGGCGAGGGTATCAAGTTGACTGGCCAGGGCGCTGATCAAATCATCAATCGAAACAATACCTGCCAATTGTCCTGCCGCGTCGACCACCAGCAAGCGCCTGACACCATGCTGTTGCATGATGCTCAAGGCTTCATCCAGGTCGGACTTGCTGTCAATGGCGACCAGGTTGCGTTGAGCAATTTGCCCAATTCGAATACTCGAAGAACCTAGGTCTCGCGCAAGAATTTCAATGGTCAAATCTCGGTCTGTCACCATCCCCATGGCTCGAGGGCCTTCGCCATTTTCAGCCGTGACCACCAGCGCCCCCACATGGTGACTACGCATGAGGCGAGCGGCCTCGGAAAGCGAAGCTCCCTGATCCAGAGACACCACAGAATGGGTGCAGCATTGGCCAATATTCATTCAGTTCTCCTTGAAAACGAGAAAGCAAGTTTCATTTCTGGCTCAACTATCACAGGAGACAAGGTGTTGTCGTCTGATGCTAATCAATCGCGATGCTATTTTTTTGAGCAAAGTGTGAAGACCCAAAATTTTGCTCGTGCCACCTTGTGTTTTCTCAAGCGTGGCCAAGGCCGGTATTTGATGATGATCGAGAGTTCATTCCATCCGAGCAAGGGAAAGCCAAATGAAAGAAAAAATGAGCGCAGGTGATTTTTGCAACCGATTTGTCACGGTGGCGGACCGTCAAATGAGTGTGGGTCGGGCCGCCCAGTTGATGCGTGAACATCACGTGGGATGTTTGGTGGTCACCGATACTGTGGGGGCAGGACAATTAGTGGTTGGTGTTTTGACCGACCGTGATATCGTGACTTCGGTCGTTGCCAAAGAAGTGGACCCGAAAAAATTAACGGTGGGCGATGTCATGAGCCGGGATGTGGTGACATCTTTGGAAACAGACACCTTGATGGACGTTTTGAGCAATATGCGCCGAAAGGGGATTCGTCGAGTTCCAATTGTGTCTTTACAAGGAATTTTGCAGGGACTGATCACTCTTGACGACATGATTGAGATGTTGGCCGAGCAAATGCAGTCACTGGTCATGGCGATCAACTCAGAGCAGATCAAAGAGCGCAGCATCAAAAACTGATCTGCCATCCAAGGCAGGGGCTTGCCCGGGGAGCCACTTGGGCAGCCCCCCTGATGAACTTGGGTAGGGACTCAGGCCGTTGCAGGTTCTGATTTGGGCTTGTCGCTTTTGCGCGGAGGTTGAATGTCAAGCAGGGCATTGCCGTGATCATCAATGTCAACGGTAAGCCGACCACCATCAACCAATCGTCCGAATAGAAGCTCATCGGCCAAGGCGCGACGGACTGTGTCTTGAATGATTCGCTGTAAGGGCCGAGCCCCCATGAGAGGGTCAAAGCCCTTGCTGGCAAGATACTTGCGCAGACGGTCTGTGAAGGTGGCTTCGACCTTTTTCTCAGAGAGCTGGCCTTCAAGTTGAATCAGGAATTTATCGACGACGCGCAGCACGATGTCTTCATTGAGTGGCTTAAAGCTGACTGTCGCATCAAGGCGATTACGGAACTCCGGGGTAAACAGCCGCTTGATATCGGCCATTTCATCACCGGCCTCACGGGCATTTGTAAAGCCGATGGTTGATTTTTGCATGGTTTCTGCCCCGGCATTCGTGGTCATGATGATGATCACATTGCGAAAATCAGCCTTGCGCCCGTTGTTGTCGGTTAAGGTGCCGTGATCCATCACTTGAAGCAACACATTAAAGACATCCGGGTGCGATTTTTCAATTTCATCAAGCAGCAACACAGCATGAGGCTTTTTGGTGATCGCCTCAGTCAATAATCCCCCCTGATCAAAACCGACATAGCCTGGAGGCGCCCCAATCAAGCGGCTGACAGCATGACGCTCCATGTATTCGCTCATATCAAAGCGAATCAGATCAATCCCGAGGGTGAAGGCCAGTTGTTTTGCAACTTCGGTTTTCCCGACCCCGGTTGGGCCACTGAACAAAAATGAGCCGATGGGCTTGTCCGCCTTCCCCAGCCCGGATCGAGCCATTTTGATGGCCGCTGACAGGGCTTCAATGGCGGCCGTTTGACCAAAGACCACATTGTTCAAATCCCGATCAAGGCTCTTGAGCTTGGATCGGTCATCGACTGACACACTGGTGGGCGGAATACGGGCAATTTTTGCCACGATTTCTTCGACCTCGGTACGGGTGATGGTTTTTTTCTGCTTGTTCTTTGGCAAAATGCGCTGGGCAGCTCCAGCTTCATCAATCACGTCAATGGCCTTGTCAGGCAAATGGCGGTCATTGATGTATTTTGCAGACAATTCTGCGGCGGCCTGCAATGCCCCCGGAGCATACTTGACGCTGTGATGCTCCTCAAAGCGTGTTTTCAAGCCTTTCAAAATTTCAATGGTTTGTTCCACTGAAGGTTCAGCAACATCCACTTTTTGAAACCTGCGAGACAGCGCTGCATCTTTTTCGAAAATACCACGATACTCCGAAAAAGTGGTTGCACCAATACACTTCATGGAGCCAGAACTGAGGGCTGGCTTGAGCAAGTTACTGGCATCCAGGGTGCCTCCCGAGGCAGCACCTGCGCCAATCAGGGTGTGAATTTCATCAATAAAAAGTACCGCCGCAGGAATATCACGGAGTTGCTTGAGCACACTCTTGAGCCGTTGTTCAAAATCACCGCGGTATTTGGTTCCGGCCAACAGGGCGCCCATATCAAGCGAATACACAATGGCCTGAGCCAGCACTTCTGGCACATCACCTTGTGTAATGCGCCATGCCAAGCCTTCAGCAATGGCTGTTTTGCCAACCCCAGCTTCGCCAACCAAAAGAGGATTGTTTTTTCGGCGACGGCAAAGCACCTGAATAACGCGCTCGACTTCATGCTCACGGCCAATGAGGGGGTCGATTTTGCCTTCACGGGCCAGATGGTTGAGATTGACCGTGAATTGATCGAGGGGAGAACCTTTATTTTCGGATTCTTCTTTTTCACCTTCGGCGCTCCCCGCATGACCGTCATTGGGCTTGCTGGTTTCTGGGGGATCACTTTTACGAATTCCATGCGAAATAAAATTCACCACATCAAGGCGGGTGATGCCCTGTTGATGCAGGTAGTACACCGCATGAGAATCTTTTTCGCCAAAAATGGCGACCAAAACATTGGCTCCGGTGACTTCTTTCTTGCCACTGCCTGTTGACTGAACATGCATAATGGCACGCTGAATGACCCGTTGAAAACCTAAGGTCGGCTGAGTGTCGACTTCCTCAGTGCCGCCGACGGTGGGCGTGTTTTCTTTGATGAATTGAACCAAGCTTTTGCGCAAATCATCGAGATTGGCAGCACATGCCTTTAAAACCTCGACAGCGGAAGGGTTGTCAAGCAGCGCAAGAAGCAAGTGCTCTACGGTAATAAATTCATGCCTTTGCTGTCTTGCTTCAACAAATGCCATGTGCAGGCTGACTTCAAGCTCTTGGGCAATCATGCGACCTCCATAATGCATTGCAAAGGGTGACCATTGCGGCGAGCGGCCACCGATACCAACTCGACTTTGGTGGCCGCAACATCTTTTGAGAACACACCGCAAACACCGCGCCCTTCATGGTGAATTTGCAACATGATTTGGGTCGCAGTTTCCAGGTCGCGATTGAAAAACTCTTGCAAAACCATCACAACAAACTCCATGGGCGTGTAATCGTCATTCAAAAGAATGACTTGGTACATGGGTGGCGGCTCAATGCGAGCCAGTTTCTGTTCAGCCACCACAGAGCCCAAGTCTTCGTCAGGACTGAGTTCTGGGGGCTTGGTTGGCTGGTGATTTTTATCAGGCATGAAGTTATTCTACTGATTTGCGACCACTTCGCATGCACTTCATTTTGGGGCCAAGAAAAATTTTACAAGCCCGAGATCAGGGGGGTGAATTGACCCTGATTAAACGTTTCAATGCCTGTGGTTGCGGGCCTTGAAGCAAGGGGCTTTGACGTGGTTATGCAACTTCGGCATCAAATTCTGATGGGCCATGGAGGGGTAGATCCTTGACAGTGCGCTGCAGCAAGCACAAAATCAGTCGCCTTTCTTCTTTTGCAATAAATCGGGGGTATTTATGGCTGTAGGCACTGTAAAGTGGTTCAATGACGCTAAAGGTTTCGGGTTCATTGAGCCTGAAAATGGCGGGGAAGATATTTTTGCTCACTTCTCCGCAATCAAAATGGAGGGTTTTCGAACCTTACGTCAAGGCGGAAAAGTCAGTTTTGACCTGATCCAAGGCCCCAAAGGGCAGTTGGCTCAAAATATCACGCCTCTTTATTCCGACAATGACAGTCGAAATGAGCATCGTGAGTCAGTCTCTGACGCACAGACTCTCTAAGCTAGAGATCATCCCTGGCGGCCCAAGGGCCTCCAGGGCTTGTTTTTTGGCGTGTCTTGGAGCAAAAAGCTTCACTTAAGCGCCATTTGCTTTTTGTTGCACCGTTTGGTGATCTGATACCTTCCAGCGCATGTGAGCCGGCGCAAACTTGTCAAAGCGGAATTCGCTGCGAAAGTACTTTTATGTACACCCCCCTTCCTGACGGGGGTATGCAGGCAGAGGGGGTACTGAAACAAGTTGAATGGGCACAACAAAAAACCAAGAACACATCCAAAGTGTGCCAGCATTCGAGCGTTCCCGCCATCCCCTATTTAAGGGGATTTTAGCGAGATCATCAACGAGACACCACGCAGGCTTTATCGCTCCCCATTCCCTTCTGGAGCATCGGTAAGCAGTG
>JBEIRS010000018.1:0-11419 GCA_040375795.1 Methylibium sp. | reverse complement strand
GCCAAACTGATGCGTGAAACTTGCCATGAAGTTCTGAACGCTCTGGGCTTGCACGATGACCCGATCTTTAAATTGGCCATGGCGCTGGAAAAAATTGCCCTGGAAGATGAATATTTTGTGTCACGCAAACTCTACCCCAATGTGGATTTTTACTCTGGGATTGTTCAGCGTGCGCTGGGCATCCCGGTGAGCCTGTTTACCGCTATTTTTGCGTTGGCCCGCACTGTCGGCTGGATTGCACAACTCAACGAGATGATTGGTGACCCTGAGTATAAAATTGGCCGTCCACGACAGCTATTCAGGGGGGCTTCACCGCGTCAAGTGAAGCCCATTCATCTTCGTTGAACAGCCCCGTGACTTTGCGGTATCTCAAAAACCTTGATAAACCGCTTTCGGGCGTGCTTTGTTTGCGCTCCCTTACCCTCCCGGGTGGGGGTTTTCAAAGGCCCTTTTGACGGCCCGTCGGAACCCGTATGCTCTACCCAGGAAATCTCTTTGTGGTGGCCGCACCCAGTGGCACAGGAAAATCAAGCCTGGTCAAATCTCTTCTTGAGCTCGATTCTCACCTTGCGCTTTGCATTTCACACACCACCCGGGCACCTCGAGGCCAGGAGCAACAGGGGCGAGAGTATCATTTTATTTCCAGAGACGATTTTCAAGCCAAAATTCGGGCAGATGATTTTATTGAATGGGCTGAGGTGCATGGCAACCTCTATGGCACTTCGCGCGCGGCCATTCAAGAACGAATTATTCTTGGAGAAGATATCATTCTCGAAATTGATTGGCAGGGCGCCCTCCAAATCAAGCAGGTGTTTCCCCATGCCGTTTTGATTTTTATTTTGCCACCAAGTTGGGAAGAACTTTCCTTGCGCCTCAACCGCCGAGGCGAAGACCCCCCGGAAATCATTGCTCGTCGTCTGTCGAATGCTCGTACTGAAGTTGCTCAGGCGCGCCATTTTGACTTCGTTATAATCAATAAGCTGTTTGAAACGGCACTTTTTGACTTAAAAACCGTGGTTCACTCTCAGCGCCTGAAGTATGCTGCACTCCAGCGAACCCGGCCCATGGTTTTTACCGCCCTGGGATTGAACTGACATCTCCTGATATCCGCACTGGAACCCACATGGCCCGTATTACCGTTGAAGACTGTCTGACCAAAATTCCCAACCGGTTTCAGCTGGTTCTGGCTGCCACCTACCGGGCTCGCATGCTCAGTCAGGGGCATACTCCTAAAATCGATACTAAAAATAAACCCGGTGTCACGGCTTTGCGTGAAATCGCTGCCGGTCAAATTGGCCTCGAAATGTTACGTAAAGTTCCAATTTGACCGTTTTTAAGCCTTCTTAGCGGATGGGTTCGGCAGGGTTTCCTGACCAGCACGATGCTTTGGGAATATTTTCCCCCTTCATGACCAAGGTCATGGGTCCAAGCTGTGCCCCATCTCCAACCTGGGCGCCGTAAAGCACAATTGAGCGTGGCCCAATGTTGACTTTTTCCCCGATGTGAACATGGTCAATTTTCATCACGCGATCTTCAAATAGATGGGTTTGTGGGCAGACCAGGGCATTGATCTCGGTGTGATCACCAATGCTCACGCAATCGAATTCAGTAAGATCGGTGGTGTCCATATAAACACCGCGTCCGATCCGGCAGCCCAAGAGCTTGAATGCCAGCGGCAGCCAGGGGGTGCCGCGAAGGTAGCGCATGAAATTCGGTACCACCAATCCTTCATACATATTGGTGGTGGCTTCTGACAACCATACAAAGGGCGTCCACATGGGGGTGGCGCGCTTCCGGTAGCGCCCAATCAAAATCCATTTGAATAACGCGACAAAAACAAAACACACCCCACCAAAAAGTATCCCATCAAGGGCCAATTGGGTTGCCACGTCCCACCATCGTTCTGTAGATGCCGCAGGCATCGCAGCCAATACAATGCCGTAGCCTGCAGAAATGACCATCGCATGGGGCGCCACAATTCGAAATGCCTCAATCAAACCACGCCCCAAGCGGCGAGAAAAAGAAGGCCGAAAAGTGAGTGACTCTGGGTAGCCATGGAGCGTTTCACGGGTTGGCAGGTGGATGGGTGGAGAACCTAACCACGTGTCACCGCTTTGAATGCAAAACTCCTTAGGGGGCCTAGACATCACGCCGATCAGCACATTTTCTGGCAGTCGAGTTCCGTCGGGAATGTAGGCTCCGTTGCCAACAAAACTTCGATGACCAATATGGGTTGGCTGAAGTGTGAACCAACCGCCATCAATTGATTCATCACCGAGTAAAACGGCATCGGCAATGAAAGCACCCTCACCGAGCGTGAGCATATCAGGCACCAAGCCCAGGGCCGTCGAGATTTCTGTGTCCCGCTCAACCTTGGCCCCTAAGAGGCGGTACCAAAATGGTGAATATATGGTGGCATAAACCCCATGAAGCACGTTGAGGCTGGCCTCCTGAATTTGATTTACGAACCATTTACCACAATAAAACAGGCTATGGATTGGCCAGCAGCCTGGTTTCATGCGAGGCACAATACCCCAGCGGATGGCTGCTGATAGTAAAGCTGTGCAAATGGTCATCAGGGCTGCAGCAGGCAAAGCCAGAATAAAATATTGCAGTAATTGCACAGTCATGGAGTCGCTTTCTTCCAGCCAAGACCATATTTCTGGATCGTCGAGTTTGTCGATCAACATGAAGCTAGGGAACACTGGGAGAAAAAACAAGGTGGCGATCAGCAACGCTCCAAGCACAAAGAACAGCCCCTCACCAAAGAGCTGCCAGCGCCCGACTGGAGGTCGAGGCGGCAGTGAGTTTGGGTCAAAAGCACCCATATCACGCAAGGGAGACCCTGTGCACATTCGTCTTGGGGGAACCTGCTGGCCCTCACGCAGTGCCGACTGGGCGTCCAGGTGGCCCCAGGGTCCAATGGAGGTGTTGCCTTCGATCACGGCATACGATCCAACATGGGCTTGATCAGCAATTTGAACCGACCCCAAGCAAAGCTCGCCATGAAAAACCCGTGCATTCTCAATATTGACCGCATTGCCGATTGAAACACCATCACCGACAGAGACCAGGTCATGGGCGCGTAAAGTGATTGACCCAATGTAAGCATCTTGACCCACTTTGGCACCTAGTACGCGCAACCACCAGGCGTGAAGTGATGATCCACTGATAAAATAGCTTGGTGCGGCCTCAATCAGGCGATCTGAAAGCCACCAGCGAAAGTAGGTCAGGCCCCATAGAGGGTAACGGCCAGGCTTCAGTCGGCCGGCAATCAACCACTTTCCGGCAATCGCGATGCCAAACTCAAGCACCGTGACGAGCAAAAAGACCAGCACTGACATGGTCACCGCATAGGCAATAGAGTCCCCCGGGTTGCCAGTCAGAAAATGGTACGTAAAAAATGGGGCCAACCATTGCCCCATTCGCAAGGCAATCAAGGGGGGGAGCATGGCGGCTTGCGCCAGTCCACAACGCCAACGTCGCCAAGTGCTGGGCACGACCCAATTGGTGGCTGCCTTTGGCCTGCCATGCTCGGTGGGGGAGGCCTGCAACGCTGCGCCAATCGCCTGTACCGTGCGATGCTGGTAGATGTCACGCACGGTGGCGTGGCTCAGGCTTGGAACCTCTCTCAACATTGAAATCAAGCGGGCTGCCAACAAAGAATGCCCACCCAAGTCAGAAAAAAAATCAAATTCACCTTCAATCGGCTGCCCGGGAAACAAGACGATCAGGGCCCTCAAAAGGGCTTCTTCGGCTGGTGTTTGGGGCAAAAATCCCACACCTTCTGAGCCTGGCGATGAAGTAAGTGGCCTGGCTTTGAGGGCCTTGCGGTCGATTTTTCCAGAGGTCAAGCGGGGCATTTCCGATAACAGCTCGAATCGTCCGGGAACCATGTAGGGGGGCAGGCGTTCAGAGAGTGCCGCCCTCAGTGAGTTCAAAGGTGGAACCTCATCTCCTTTTGGAACCATGAAGGCGACAAGTTGGTCAATGCCTTGGTCTTGACGTCGCAGTACGGCAACAGTTCCTACACCAGCTTGTTGGGCCAGTACGGCCTCGATTTCTCCCAGTTCGACACGAAAGCCTCGGATTTTCACTTGATCATCGGTACGACCGAGGCACTGAACTTGGCCCTGTTCAGTGATGCGCGCTAAGTCTCCAGTGCGATAGAGGCGGGTATCATGCTGATGACTTTGCCAGGGATTGGGAAGAAACTTTTCGGCAGTCAACTCAGGGCGTCCCAAATAGCCGCTGGCCACACCAGGCCCGGTAATACAAAGCTCTCCCACTTCGCCAGGAGGAAGCAAGCGCAAGCCGTTTTCAAGATCAGTTGCAATGACCAAAAGACCGTAGTTGGGCAGGGGCGTGCCAATAGTGACTGGCTGACCGGTGTCAAGTTCTGCCAAGCTGGCCGATACGGTGGCTTCAGTGGGCCCATAGGTATTGAAAATCTGGCGCCCCGGTCGTGCCCAGCGTGACACCAGCGCCTCGGGGCACATTTCACCGCCCAGATTGATGATACGCAAGCTGGGTACTTCTTGATAAAACAGGGACAGCAGCGTTGGCACCGCATGAAGAACCGTGACTTGCGCTTCTGTCAGTGCACGAGGGAGGGCCTGGGGATCCGCTGTGATTTCCCGGGGTGCCAGCCAGAGGGTTGCTCCAACAAGGTAGCTGATCCAGATTTCTTCAAAGGACATATCAAAAGCGACCGAGAAGCCCTGGTACACCGTGTCGTCTTCGCGTACTCCCAGGCGGGAGTTTTCGCTGCGCAGAAAATGACAAATGCTGCTGTGTTGGATGCAAATGCCTTTGGGTTTTCCTGTCGAACCTGAAGTGTAGATCACATAGGCGGGGTGATGGGGCAAAGCCCCCTGGCGACGTAGCAACACCTCAGTTTCCATGGCAGGTTCGAGCAATGATTCGGCCAGCCAAACAGGGGTTGACATACCACTCAACGAAGACAGCAGTGGCAAACAACTCACCAAGCCAAAAGCATGAGCATCATCCAGGCAAGCCTTGATTCGATCCACTGGGGTGTCAAAATCCAGAGGAAGCCATCCGGCCCCGGTCTTGGCAATCGCAAGTTGCATCACCAATAAATCCACCCCTCTGGGCAGGCACAAACCGACCAAATGCCCGGGTCGAACACCTGCTTGAATCAGGCGGGAAGCTGCAACATCAGCCAAGTGATTCAGCTCGCGATAGCGAAGGCAGCGTTCACCAGCGCGTAAAGCAATGCGGTCTGGGCAGCGTGCCGCACTGGACTCAAAAAGGTCAGCCAAGATCTCAGATCGAATAAATTCAGGGCAATCTTGGCCCTGTAGTACCCCAGAGGGGCTCAAAAATACGGTCTTGGCGTCACGATTTAAAGGGTTGGATGGCATCAATCAATCGATTCAAGTCGAAATTTAATTGGCAACGATCAGCGTAACTGCAGGGCCTGGTCTGCGAAGATGATATTCAGTGGATCAATCAACAACTGCTTTGGGCCGGTTTCAACCTGACCTGCCACCCAAGCCCGAATGCCCTGGCCTGCTGCGATATCTACCGTGCGTTGAGCCTCTGCGGCCTTGACAAACAAGGCAAAACCTGCCCCCATATTCAAGGTGCTGTAGGCCTCGCGGTCATCTTGAGCGGCGTGCTGCTGGATAAAGCGCAGCACAGGGGGAACCTCAGGCAGGGTGTGGATGCGATAGGTGAATGCAGCCGGGTGGCGCAAAAGTTTGCGCCACCCGTGACCAGTGATGTTGGCACAGTAATGGGGGGTGATGTCCGCCTGATGAAGGGCTTCTGTGACGGGCGAATACAGAGTGGTTGGAGCCAAGAGGGCTTCGCCGTAGGTATGCTCTGGCGTGATGGGGGTCAGGTAGCCTTCAGGCAGGCGCTCTGTGAGTTTGCGGGCCAAGCTCAGGCCATTGGCATGAATGCCGCTAGAAGCCAGTAAGACAATGGCGTCCCCTGCTCCCAGGCGGTCGCCCACAGAAAGACGGCTTTTGGGTTGAATGATGCCCGTGCAACTGGCTGCAAGATCGATCCGACCATCAACCACAATGCCCGCCAACGCTGGTGTTTCACCCCCGCCCCAGGCCACTTGGCAAATGTCACAGGCCTGTTTCCAGCCTTCAATCAGTGCCCTCGCACGTTCAGTCTCAGAAAACCATTGTGAACCACCAGCAGCCCAGTAGGCTTGCACCATCAGGGGGGTTGCGCCAACCGTGATCAGGTCATTGATGGCCATGGCCAGGGTGTCTTGTGCCATGCTCTGATAGTATTGGCGCCCCGTGAGGCGCTGCATTTCATCGGCGACCAGCGCTTTAGAGCCCAAGCACTCAATAATGCTGGCCAAATAAAATGGGCCAACATCCACCACATAGGCAGACTCTCCCCGGGAGGCGCCGACCTCTTGGAAGCCATGGGCACCCAAGTGTGCGCCCGTGGCGGCAGCGGCCCGCTGTGCCGCCACTTTGATGGGGTCAATCACGTCGTAGTGGACACCCGCTTGTTCGTAGCTCAGAGGTTTGGGTACGGTCATGGTGAGGATTTGAAAAGTTTGAAGTCCTCATTATCTGTGCAAGTGTTCCAGGCCTGAAATATGCCCCTTTGTGATGCCCCTTTGTTGCTGTTGTCATGATTTTGCCAAGCTTGCCCTAGAATGAAGGCATGAGCTATTTAGTTTTGGCGCGAAAATACCGCCCTCACAATTTTGAAACTTTGGTGGGGCAAGCCCATGTGGTGCAAGCCCTTTTCAATGCCCTGAGCCAGCAGCGTTTGCATCATGCTTACCTTTTCACAGGAACCCGTGGGGTTGGCAAAACGACCATTTCGCGCATTTTGGCCAAAAGCCTGAATTGCACCGGGCCAGACGGCCAAGGTGGCATGACGCCGCAACCTTGTGGCGTGTGTGCGGCCTGCCGCGACATTGATGCGGGCCGATTTGTTGACTATATCGAGCTGGATGCGGCTTCTCACCGTGGGGTTGAAGAAATTTCTCAATTGCTTGATCAAGCAGTGTACAAGCCAGTACTTGGCCGCTTTAAGGTTTATATGATCGACGAGGTTCATATGCTCTCGACCACGGCCTTCAATGCCATGCTCAAGACTCTGGAGGAGCCGCCCGACTATCTCAAGTTTATATTGGCCACCACCGACCCACAGAAGGTTCCGCCCACGGTGCTGTCACGCTGTTTGCATTTTAACTTGCGCCCCATGGCGCCCGGCACCGTCCAGGATCACTTGGCACAGGTCCTTGAAAAAGAGAACATGGTTTCCGAACCGGGGGCCTTGCGTTTGCTTGCGCGTGCGGCGCGCGGCTCGATGCGTGATGCACTGTCGCTCACCGATCAGGCGATTGCTTTTGGCGCAGGGTGCCTGACAGAGGATGGCGTGCGACAGATGCTTGGTGCCGTCGACCGTAGTCACTCTTCTGCCTTGCTGGCTTCTTTGGCGGTTGGCGATGGAGCTGCTTTGGTGGAGCAATCCCGTTTGCTGCGAGAGCAGGGCGTGCCCGCCGCAGGTATCTTGGAAGATCTCGCCGAGCTGTGCCAACAGGTGGCGATTTTTCAGGCGGTGCCTGAGGCCCTGTCTGATGACTCTGAAGACCCCCGGGTTCTCCAAGCCATACGTCAATTGGCCCAGCAATGGCCGGCGGATGAGCTGCAGCTTTTTTACAGTATGTGTCTGCATGGCCGTGCAGAATTGCACTTGGCCCCGGATGAACACAGTGCTTTATTGATGCTATTGCTGAGAATGCTGGCCTTTCGTTCTGAATCCCCTTCAGGGCAAACCCTGGTCGAGCCCAGCAAAACGGGGGTGGTTTCAGCGCATCCCCCAGCCCCTGTGGCCCCCCTGGTGGCGCCTGTGGTAGCGCCTGTGGTGGGAACACCAGAGGACAAGCCGGATTGGGTCAAGTTGGTGCGTGATTTGATTTGCGCTGAAAAAATCTCGGCATTGCCTCGTGAGCTGGCCATGAATGCCGAGTGTATCCATTGGGAATATCACGCAGACCTTGGCATGATTCATTGCGTTTTGAGGGTCGAGCGGGAAATGTTGGCCGCACCTCAACACTGCGAAAAATTACGCGTGGCGCTCGCCGAGCATTTGGGCGTGAGTGTGGATCTGCGCCTGGAGATCGGGCCTGTTCAACAGACCCCAGCCATGCAGCTTCTCGAAGAAAAAAAAATCCGGCAGCATGACGCCGAGCAGCTTATTCAGGAGGACCCTCTTGTTCGATCCCTGCTTGCACAATTCAAAGGCGCTCATATTGTTCCAGGTTCAGTGCGGCCCCAACGCAGCACCTGATCTGATGAGGGTTCAGGGCTTGATGGTTCTTTGGCCGGAATAGAGTGTCAGTCAACGTTTAACAGTGGAGAAAAATCATGATGAAAGCACAACTGGCGGGCCTGATGAAGCAGGCACAATCGATGCAGGAAAACCTTCAGCGGGCTCAGGAAGAGCTTGCTAAAATCGAGGTTGAAGGCCAGTCGGGGGCGGGGTTGGTCAAGGTCATCATGACCTGCAAACATGACGTCAAACGCATCAGCATTGACCCCAGCCTTTTGGCAGAAGACAAGGACATGCTCGAAGAATTGGTCGCGGCGGCCTTCAATGACGGCGTGCGTCGGGCTGAAGCCCTGACCCAGGAAAAAATGAGCAAGGTCACTGCGGGCATGCCCTTGCCCCCAGGCATGAAACTTCCATTTTGAGTGGTTTGACGGTGTTTGAGCCGGTTCTCAGTACGTTGCTGGAGGCCCTGAAGCGCTTGCCTGGAGTGGGTGCAAAATCAGCCCAGCGCATCGCGTTTCATTTGCTTCAGCATGACCGGGCCGGGGCCGATTTGCTTGCGCAGGCATTGACCTCTGCTGTATCAAGCATTGGTCACTGTGCCCGTTGCCATACTTTCACTGAATTCCCTATTTGCCCCTTGTGTGAAGACCCTTCACGGGATCATCGTCAACTTTGTGTGGTCGAAACCCCGGCTGATCAGGCGGCCGTCGAACGCACCGGTAGTTATTTCGGCTTGTATTTTGTTCTGATGGGCCGATTAAGCCCCCTCGATGGCATCGGGCCCCAGCAAATCGGGGTACCTGAGCTCATCGAGCGTGCCTCAGACCCCAGGCTGGAGGAAGTTATTTTAGCGACCAATTTTACTGCAGAAGGTGAGGCAACGGCCCATGCCTTGAGCCAAGTTTTAAAATCAAAAGGCTTGCGTGTCACCCGTCTCGCCCGCGGTGTGCCTGCAGGAGGGGAACTTGAATATGTGGATTTGGGCACCATTGCCCATGCGTTTTCTCAAAGACATTAGTCTTGGGTGTATGCACATCCATTGAATCAAGGCGCTTGAACTATCAGCACCGAGGCTTAAAATAAAGCCCGTACTTTTTCGAGATCTTCCGGGGTGTCCACGCCAGGGCCTGGGCGATGCGGGGTGATGTGAACAGCAATACGCTCGCCATGCCAGAGCACGCGAAGCTGTTCAAGTGACTCCAGTTGCTCCAGGGGACTGGGTGCCAGGCTTGGAAAGCGACGGAGGAAGCCAGCTTGGTAGGCATACAGGCCAAGATGCCGAAGAGGGGCTGATGTGTCCGGTAAAAAGGACTCCCTGCTGGGTGGGGCATCTCGCCAGCAAGGTATCGGGGCACGCGAAAAGTACAGCGCACGCTGTGCAGCATCACAGACCACTTTGACAACATGGGGGTTATGCCACTCTTCTAGGGTATTGATTGGATGGGCGACCGTGCTCATGACGCACTCAGGATGAGCGTCCAGCAATGCAGCACATTCATCAAGGAGAGAGGGCATCATTAAGGGCTCATCCCCTTGCAAATTGACCACCCTGTCGTCTTTGTCCAGCCCCAATAAATGGCAGGCCTCAGCCAAACGATCACTGCCTGTCGGATGATCAGGGCGGGTCATGAGTACCTCAATCTGATGAGCTTCGCAGGCTTGCTGGATCAAGGGGTGATCCGTGGCCACCAAAACCCGACGCGCCCCCGATTGAGCCGCTTTGCGTGCCACTTGAACCACCATGGGGGCTCCACCGATGGTGGCAAGCGCTTTATGTGGCAGGCGGGTGGAGGCCCACCGTGCAGGAATTAAAACCACAAAGCTCATGTCGGGGGCCCCGTTTCTGAATCTGGCAGCCTGTCGGGCCTGGGAGTCGTTGGCGGAAAATCTGCTGGAGCAGCCCCTTTTTCAAGGTTTTTTGGGCCCATGGCGCCATGATGGGCCTGCAAATCTGGCAAAGGCTGATTTTCGTGTTCAACGCCCCAAGCTTGACAGGCAGTTTCGGTTTCATTGGGGTCGAGATGGCGAGCTTCATGAATCAACATCACCGGAATTCCCTCTCGAACAGGAAAAGCCAGGCGGTCATGGAGGCAAATCAATTCTTCTGTGGTGTGTTGTGGAGGGTAAAGGCGCTTGAGCGGCCCTTTGCACAGCGGGCACACCAAAAGATCAAGCAATCGAGGTTCCATGGGCAGAAGGCCTAAAGGCAAAATGGGGTGAAAGCCGATTGAGCAAAAGAAGCAATGCGTTTTGGAAGTGGATATCTAAGTCAACATCAAGTGGTAAAACCCAAACTTCGCTGTATTGAACCATCTCTTCAGTCAATTTGACAGCGTCTTTTTCTGTGACCAACACAACGCTGGCGACAGGCCATACAGGCCCATGGGCAAAGTCATAGTGATCAGGAAGAGGGCGGCCAAGCACCCGAATCCCGCAGGCTTCCAAGAGATGAAAGAATCGTGACGGTTGGGCAATACCCGCAACAGCCCACATGGTTTCATGTTGCGAACGTTGAGCCAAGACGTGAAGGGATTGAAGAGAAGGGGGCTCGCCACGTTTCCATTGCAACCAGGGTAAGGCCCCAGCAAGATGGCGGCCTGCCCGGTGTCCAGGCCAGGGCGTCGAGGGGTGAGGCGAGTTATAGACGACCAGGCTTTGGGCAGGCGGCTGAGGCTGAAAAGGTTGACGCAGCGGGCCGGCTGGAAGCAGCCAACCATTTCCGCAGCCGCGGTCATCAAAAACCACAATTTGAATGTCACGGTGTAAGGCGGTGTGTTGTAAACCATCATCGCTGATGATGAGATTGATGTCGGGATGAGATGCCAAAAGCTGTTGGGCCGCCAGAGCACGGTGACGCCCTACCGTCACAGGCACTTGAGCTCGACGACGCAGCAGCAGAGGTTCGTCACCCACATCTTGAGCTGCACTGTGAAGAAGCACTTCTTGTGGATGGGTGATCCGAGCGCCATGGCCACGAGAAATGATACCGACTTTCCAGCCCCAGGCTTTTAACAGCGAGACCAGGGCCAAAACAGTCGGAGTTTTACCTGCGCCACCCGCAATAAGATTGCCGACCACAATCACTGGAACACCAACCCGATGTACACGGCACCAACCCCACCGGTAACAGGCT
>JBEIRS010000326.1:0-1655 GCA_040375795.1 Methylibium sp. | reverse complement strand
TGCTGGTCATTGACACAGATGAATACATCAAGAGCGTATTACGAAAAGCCCTGGGAGATGACAAAGCCAATTTGTTACTGGATCGTATTTTATCTGGAGGAGATGTTTCTGGTATCGAAAGCCTGAAGTGGATGGATGCCATTTCGGTGGCTGAGTTGCTCCGCAATGAGCACCCGCAAATTGTGGCAGCGATTTTAGTTCACCTGGATTTTGATCACGCCTCTGACGTTTTAAAGTGTTTTACAGAACGCCAACGCCATGAAGTATTGATTCGAATTGCCACTTTGGATGGTATTCAACCTTCGGCATTGAAAGACCTCAATGAAGTGATGAGTAAAGTTTTAGCTGGTGGCGATAAATTGCGCAAAGCGTCTTTGGGTGGTGTTAAAACTGCCGCAGAAATGATCAATTTAATGGGTTCAAGTATCGAAACGGTGGCCCTTGATTACATCCGTGAGGCCGATAATGATCTGGCCCAAAAGATCATGGACAACATGTTCACTTTTGATGATCTCGAAAAAATCGACGATCGTGGCATTCAAGCCCTTTTGAAAGAAGTTCAAAGTGAATCCCTGATTATTGCGCTCAAAGGTGCAACGTCAGAAATGCGCGAAAAGATTTTCAAAAACATGTCCAGTCGGGCGGCTGAAACACTGCGTGAAGACCTTGAAACTCGTGGTCCAGTAAGAGTTTCAGAAGTTGAGGCCGAACAAAAAGAAATGCTCAAAATTGTTCGTCGACTGGCCGATGAAGGTCAAATTATTCTAAGCTCTGGAGGAGACGATGAGTTCCTCTAATTCAAAAAGTGGGATCAAAAACATCCCCGCCCCTGAAGGCAGCAAAACTTCCACTTATGGTCGTTTCATTCCCCGCGAAGAGATCAATTCTTTCGAGGCATGGGCCCCACAAAATATTGGTAGTCATCAAACCACGCCCAAAACCCCCACAGTGGCCGCACGCAAAACAGACCCAGCACAAAATAAGGGGGTCAACACGACCGAAGACTTCAACCTTTCCCTTCAAAAAGCACGCCAAGAAGCTTGGCATGAAGGGTATGCCAGTGGCATGAACGCACTTGAACACTTCAAACAAGACTATGCGGCTAAAATGGGGCTGCAGGTCGGTTCAATCATTGAAGCTCTTAATGCCCAACTTGATGACCTCCAGCAAGACATGGCCCGAGCAATCACTATGTGCGCCACTGGCCTCGCGCGTCAAACCATCCGCAGTGAACTTGAATACCGCCCAGCATTGATTGCTCAAGTAGCCACCGAAGCCCTTGAATCTTTGCTATCCAATGCACGTCATATTGTTTTACATCTCCATCCAAATGATGTGCCATGGATCACCCAGGGATCAACAGAAATTCTCTCCAGCCGGGGTGTGCGCCTTGTGGCGGATACCAGTATCACCCAGGGCGGGTGCACGGTTGTATCAGATATCGGGATGATTGATGCCACCCTCGAAACCCACTGGCGTCGGGCGATTGCTTCTATTGGCTGCCATAGCGAATGGAAGCCATCTCTAGCAGACTCTGAAACTGGGGGTGTGGAAAACGAAAATCAGCCCCAGCGCGACCCCTTTTTGCCGAATTTGCAGCCAATGGCTCCCAAGTCTGACAGCCGCCTGCCAGGCCCCCGAGATGATGATTTGAT
>JBEIRS010000006.1:0-15940 GCA_040375795.1 Methylibium sp. | reverse complement strand
GTGCTGCGTTTTTTGGGCATGCCGATTTTAGCCGCCCCGGTCATCAGCTTTCCTTTGAGCAAAGAGCGAAAAACAGGTTGGCTTCCAGCCAGTGTTGAAATTGACAGCCGCAATGGCTTGCAACTGTCGGTGCCATTTTATTGGAATATTGCGCCTCATCGAGACGCCACACTGACCCCCGAAATGATTACCCGCCGTGGCGCAGGCATCCATTCCGAATTTCGCTACCTTGATCTGGACTATCAAGGAGCATTAAAGCTGAATTGGCTGCCATTTGACAGGGTAGCAAAACAAAGTCGCTATGGCCTCAATTTGCAACATACGGCAGCACCCCAAAACCCTCATCAGATCAATCTGCAAGTGATGCGTGTCTCAGATGACTCGTATTGGAAAGATTTTTCTAAAGGTGTTGGTAGCCTGACGCCACGCCTTTTGAGCACTCATCTTGAGGCCCGGCAAGATTTTTCGAATTGGACAAGCTATGCTCGCATCCAGAACTGGCAAGTGCTGCAATCTTCCGTGGCTGGTGAGGAAATTGAATCACCATATCAACGGGCACCTCAGCTTGGGGTTCGTACGCAGCAACTCTGGAATAACGGCCTTCGGTTGGACATTGAAGGCGAATTTAATCGATTTACGACCCCCGCAGGGGTTTCTAATGGAGCCCTTCCGACTGGAACACGACTTCACTCACTGGCCAGTTTGAGCTGGACCCGGCGGTCACCGGCATGGATGATCACCCCCAAGCTGTCTCTCAATGCGGCTGCTTACACCATGGATGCGCCACTGAACCGGGGGGCTGACATGGGCCAAAGGTCACTATCACGATGGATTCCGACCCTCAGTCTTGACAGTCAGTGGGTTCTGGAACGTGAAGCCCGCTGGTTTGATGCTTCACTGCGACAAACCCTGGAGCCTCGGCTGGTTTACTCTTATACACCCTATAAAAACCAAAATGGTTGGCCTAATTTTGATTCGGCTGCCAAGGATTTTAATTTTGACTCGATTCAATCTGCAGAAAGCCAATTCAGCGGAATTGACCGTGTGGCGGATGCTCATCAAGTGACGGGCAGCCTGCATACCCGATTTATCTTGCCAGAAAATGGTACGGAGTTGCTTCGAATTGGGCTGGCTCAGCGCTATCTTCTCAAAGACCAACGTATAACACCTGATGGTATTTTGCTCACGCAACGTATTTCAGACCTTTTTTTGATGGGAGCTACCAGCATCATTCCTCGTTGGCTGCTGAATACTTCGGTTCAGTACAGCCCTGAAGTTTCACGCATACAGCGATCAACGGTCGGTGTCAGTTTTAAACCAGGGCCGCTTCGTTTGCTGACCTTGGCCCACAGCCTGGATCGAGTGGGACGGACTGAACAAATTACATGGGCCTGGCAATGGCCGGTCTATGGCCCATCGAATCTTTCAGATCCACCTTTGATCAAGGCCTCATCCGAGGCTTATGCAAATTCATGTCGTGGCACTTGGTACTCTGTGGGCAAAGTGAATTACAACCCTCGTGAGAGCCGGGTTGTGGATTCTTTAGCTGGCCTTGAATATGATGCTGGCTGCTGGATTGCACGGGTTGTGGCACGTCGACAATCGGCCGGCCTCAAAGAATCGATTACGGGTGTTGGCATTCAGCTCGAACTGGTGGGCTTGTCACGTTTGGGCTTTGGAACCAACCCGGTTCAAGTCTTGAAAGAGAATGTCGGGGGATATCAAGCCCTTCGATAATCGTGAGAGTCCAGGCTTGTCACAGGGCTGTTCAAATTTTCAAATGGAATCCAGAGAGTTTAAGCCTCGAAGCAAGTCTGCCTGAATATCTGGAACGTGTTCCAGACCCATGGCAACGCGGATCAGTCCCTGGGAAATGCCGGCGGCTTCGCGCTGGGCCTCACTCATCCGACCATGCGAGGTGCTCGCAGGGTGGGTGATGGTGGTTTTTGTGTCGCCCAAGTTGGCTGTGATTGAGCAAATGCGGGTGTGATCAATGACCTGAAAAGCGGATTGCCTGAGATAATGCGGATGGGCCTGAACCTCAAACGATACCACAGCCCCACCCTGCCCTGATTGCTGGGCCATGGCCAAATCATGCTGGGGGTGGCTCTTTAAGCCAGGATAATAAACGCGAGCGATCTGCGGCTGCTCCTGCAACCATTCAGCCAATTGTTGTGCTTTTTGGCACTGTGCCGTCATACGTAAAGACAAGGTCTCCAGGCCCTTGAGAACCACCCAGGCATTGAACGGGGACAGTGAGGTGCCTACTGTTCGCAAAACTGGAATAAATTGGTCTTCGATGAGGGATTGTGGGCCACAGACAGCCCCCGCAATAACCCGGCCTTGACCATCGAGGTATTTGGTGGCGGAGTGAATTACCAGATCAGCCCCCAGCTCGATGGGACGCTGCAGTGCGGGGGTGCAGAAACAATTGTCAACCGCCAGCAGTGCCCCCGCTTCACGGGCAATACCTGCCAGAACCTGAATATCACAGACTTCAGTCAATGGGTTGGTGGGAGATTCGGCAAAAAGAAGTTTGGTCTGAGGCCTGAGCGCAGCGCGCCAAGCTTCGGGGTCAGTTTGAGAGACAAAGGTGGTTTGAATACCAAACTTGGCAAATTCATGGCCAAAGAGACGAATGGTCGAACCAAAGACGCTTTGAGAGCAAACAACATGGTCTCCTGCTTTAAGGAGCGCCAGGCCTGTTAACAGAATCGCAGCCATGCCACTGGCTGTACCGATACAGGCTTGTGCCCCCTCCAGGGCCGCCAAACGGCGCTCCATTGTGGCGACTGTGGGATTGTTGAAACGTGAATAAACAAAAGCTTCTTCTTCGTTGGCAAAGCGGCGTGCTGCCATGGCTGCATTTGCATGAACGAAGCTGCTTGTCAAGTAGAGTGCTTCGGAATTTTCCCCCCATTGACTGGGTGGCACACCTTCTCTGACGGCGACGGTGTCTTGGTGAACGCCTTCAGGCCAATCCATACGGGGAATGCGAGGATATGGTTTTTTTTGATTGCTCATGAGGTTTGCCCCGAAGAATGGGTCAAGGCCAAACTGGAATGGCTTATGCCTTCGTCTTCATGATGTTGTGATTGCCTTTGGGCAGACAAGATGTTGAAGTCTTCGGCACTCACATTGCCAGTGATGTAGTGGCCATCAAAGCATGAGGCTTCAAAGCCGGCCACATGAGGGTTGAGCTGCGCTACCACACGCTTCATCGCCTCAACATCTTGATAAATGAGGGCATCAGCACCAATAAATTGACGCACTTCTTCGAGGCTGCGACCATATGCAATGAGTTCTTTTTTGGTCGGCATATCGATACCATAGACATTCGGAAATCGCACTGGAGGGGCCGCTGAAGCCATATAAACTTTGCGCGCTCCTGCGTCACGCGCCATTTGTACAATTTCTTTGGAGGTCGTTCCCCGCACAATCGAGTCATCGACAAGAAGGACGTGGCGATTTTTAAATTCCAGACCAATGGCGTTGAGTTTTTGTCGTACTGATTTTTTACGAACCTCCTGGCCGGGCATGATGAAAGTACGACCGACGTAGCGATTTTTTACAAAACCTTCGCGGTAAGGTTTCCCAAGGCGCTGAGCCAGTTGCATGGCCGAAGGGCGGCTGGACTCCGGGATGGGAATCACCACATCGATTTCATTGGGCGGAATGGTTGAAATGACCCGCTGAGCCAAAGTTTCACCCATATTCAAACGGGCTTGATAGACAGAAATACCATCAATCACTGAATCAGGTCGCGCCAGGTAGACAAACTCAAAAATGCAGGGCTGAAGGCTGGCATGGGGCGCGCATTGTCGAGAATGCACAACCCCGGAAGAATTGACAAAAATAGCTTCACCTGGCTGAACATCTCGAATCACATCATGCCCCGTCCCCTCAATGGCGACGGTTTCACTGGCCACCATGACTTCTGGGCCGTGAGGAAGATCACTGCGGCCAAAACTCAAGGGACGAATGCCAAAGGGATCACGAAATGCCAATAAACCATGTCCGGCGATCAGGGCAATGACGGCATAAGAACCCTTCACACGCCGATGCACGGCACTGACTGCGTTAAAGATCGACTCCGGGCTTAAAGGCAAATCTCGGGCGGCTTTTTCAAGTTCATGGGCCAATACATTGAGCAACACTTCGGTATCGCTGTCAGTGTTGATGTGGCGACGGTCAATGTCAAAAAGCTCTTGGCGTAAAGAGTGAGCATTGGTCAGGTTACCGTTATGAACCAGCACAATACCGAAAGGCGCATTCACATAAAATGGCTGGGCTTCTTCTTCGTTGTAAGCATTGCCCGCCGTAGGATAGCGCACCTGACCCAAACCCACCCCTCCAGGCAGTGCACGCATATTTCGGGTGCGGAATACATCTCGTACCATGCCCCTTGCTTTATGCATAAAGCATTTGGTGCCTTGCATGGTGACAATGCCGGCGGCATCTTGACCTCGGTGCTGTAATAGCAAAAGCGCATCATAAAGCAATTGGTTCACAGGAATGTTGGAAATTACACCCACGATGCCGCACATAAACGAACCCTTCAGACGGTGAAAAAACGACGTAAATCAGATGGGAGCCAGGGCTTGATGGTGATCAAGGCTTGACGAACCGATTGAACACTTGACGCCGAAAGCCAAAGATGGTGATGGGCCAAGGGAGTCAATGACACGAGCATCACCACACACAATGAAATCAGGCCGCCACGACAAAGCCCAAAAAAAGCCCCACTTGTACGATCCAGAAAACTTAAAGGTGTGGTTTGTACCAGCCAGCGCACAAGCCGTGTGCATAAACCCCAGAGGAACAAAGCCAAAACAAAGGTAATGACCAGAGCCGAGGCCGAATTCACGGTGCTGTGGGGTACCCCGACCGGCCATTGGTTGGCCCACTGCGGCGCCGCCCAAAGAGCAAAATAATAAGCTACCACCCAGCCAAGCAAGGACATCACTTCATAGAGAAAACCACGCACCGTACCAATGAGAACCGACAAAAGGAGAATGCCAGCAAAAATAGCATCAATCCAGTTCAGGCTCCAGTTCCAGTTCGACGTCCAATTCCAGACCCAATTCCAATTCACAAAACATCCATTACAAAACAAGAATAACTGCCGAAATGCCTGATGCCTTGATACGCGCCAGCACTTTTTCAGCTTCATCTTTGGAGGCCAAGGGCCCCACTCGAACCCTGATGCGCTTGCCATCTGAAGTTTCAAGGACTTGAACGAAAGTTTTCAAGCCGAGTTTTTCAAGCTTGGAGCGTACTTCTTGGGCTGCCGTCATATCAGCAAAGGCACCCGCTTGCACCACAAACCGAGGAAGCTTTGGCGTGGATGCCGCAGGTTTGGAGTTGGACTCAAGATGATTTGATAGAACTGATGGGGGGGCTGCCAAAGAGGAGCTCGGAGCGCTTACAGCAGGTGGCTTTGCCGCCTCCAGCACAGAGGCGCCAGAAAGCGGCTCATGAGGGAGGAGATCCTGGCCCTCTGGCTGATCTGCGATGACAGGGGCATCAGCCTGGGGCACGTGGGAGCTTGCTGGCTTGTGTTGCGGTATGACTAAAGGGGGGGCCGATTCGTTGCGCGGAATTTGAATAGGAATGTCAATGGCAACAGGCCGCGGCTGGGTTTCAAAGAGAAATGGAAAAACAAGCACACCGATGAAAACCAACACAGCAGAGCCAATCAGGCGATGCCGGGCGAGGGTTCGAGCCTGCTGAATGGGATCGATGGACTCTGGACTTTCAGGGACAGCACTGGGTTCAGCTGGCTGAAGAGCCATTGGGTAATTAGACTTAAAAATCGACAACAGGCCCATAAGCGGCGTTTCCTTGATGTGGTAGAACGGGCAAGAAAGAGACCGAGCCAAAGGGGATCAAGTGACGCGCCCCACATGCTGCGCAGACAATTTTGGCAAGCCCTGCTTCAGGACGCCACCGACGGTCAGGAAGGAACCAAAAACCACAATTCTATCAGCCGAGTCTGCACGCTGAATGGCTTCATGCAGGGCTTGATCAGGGGCTTGATGACAGGAGGTACTGGCGCCATCAGGTGCAGCAGTGGCCAAGTCAAGCGTGTTGAATATGGTTTGCAGAGCCGTGGCTTGAGCAGCGCGAGGCAGAGGGAGATCAGTAAAATACCAGTGATCAACCTGAGGCGCCATGTGCTTTAAGATGGTTGCCAGGTCTTTGTCGGCCATGGCGCCAAAAACGGCGTGAGTACGAGGGAAAAACCCCATATTGTCTAAATTTTGCGTCAAAGCGGCCACGGCATGAGGGTTGTGGGCCACATCCAGGATCACGGTTGGCTGCCCTGGAATGATTTGAAACCGGCCCGGTAAATCAACCCAAGCCAAACCATGACGAACAGCTTGTGCAGGCACCGGAAGCTGATCACTGAGGGCCTCAAACGCAGCAAGGGCCGCACTGGCATTAAGCAGCTGATTGGCCCCGCGCAGGGCGGGATAAGCCAAAGCGTTCAATCGCTTATGGCGGCCTTTCCAGGACCATTGTTGCTTGTTACCCGAAAAGCCAAAATCACGGCCCAGTAAACGCAAATCAGCACCAACCGACTCTGCCACGGCATGCAGACTGGCAGGAGGCATGGGGTCACCGACCACCACCGGACGCCCCTGACGCATAATGCCAGCCTTCTCGCGGCCAATGGCCTCTCGATCTGGCCCCAAGTACTCCATATGGTCAAGATCAATGCTGGTGATGACAGCGCAATCGGCATCAAAAATATTCACTGCATCCAGGCGCCCTCCGAGACCGACTTCAAGAATGACAAGATCAAGTGGGGCCTGAGACAACAAGCGGGCAATCGCGAGGGTGGTAAATTCAAAATAAGTGAGACTGATGCTTTGGCGAGCGTGTTCTACGGCTTCAAAATGAGGCAGGAGATCAGCGTCAGAGACGGCGGCGCCTTGAACCCGACAGCGCTCGCGAAAATGTACCAAGTGGGGCTTGGCGTATAAACCGACACGGTAGCCTGATTGCAAAGCAATCGATTCCAGCATGGCACAGGTTGAACCCTTGCCATTGGTGCCCGCCACCATGATCAATGGCACCCCAAAAGACAGGCCCAGGCGTGAAGCTACTTCACGAACCCGATCAAGGCCCATGTCGATTTCAGTGGGGTGAAGGCGCTCGCATCGGGCAAGCCACGCATCCAAAGTTTGAGGAAAATCTGCCATGGCTCTCAATGTTGCCGATTGACAGTCCGAGTTTACCACTTGTACCGTCAATATCGGCAACTGCTGATTCTCAACCGCCTACGCCAACCTCTTAATCGCAGATATTTCAGACAACAAAGAGTATTGCATCAAATAGCATGGGTTGAATCAAGGCCGTAGCCTCTAGTGTCTCGCTTCATGAGTCTGCGTCAGCACCGAGAGGGTGGCTCTGGATACGGGGCCGTGAACAAGAAAATGGTGCCAAAGTGATCGGCGCACACCTTGAATGTATTTTCAGAGTTTGGCGCGCTGCATAAAGTCGTCAAAGCCTGCTTCTGCAAAACGAAACCAGAGATTTTGCTCTTTGCGAAAGGCGGCATAGTCTTCGTAGATTTTTTTCCAGGAAGGGTTGGATGCGCTCAATTCAGAATAGAGTGCCTGGGCTTCTTGGAAGGCCGCGTCCATGACGGCCTTGGGAAAGGGCAGAAGCTTGGTGCCAGCAGCCACTAAAGAGCGCAGTGCTGCCGGGTTACGGGCATCGTAACGGGCCTGCATTTCGGTGTGGGCCAAGGTGGCTGCACATTCGACCACTGTTTTATACTCAGAAGATAAATCATTCCAAGCCTTGCTGTTGATGTAAAAATCAAGCTGAGGGCCGCCCTCCCAGAAACCGGGGTAGTAGTAGTAAGGCGCCACCTTATTGAAACCCAGCTTTTGATCATCATAGGGGCCCACCCACTCTGCGGCATCAATGGTGCCTTTTTCGAGGGATTGATAAATTTCACCGCCTGGGATGTTTTGCGGCACCACCCCCAGGCGCGACAAAACTTTACCACCGAAGCCGCCGATGCGAAATTTCAGGCCTTGGAGGTCTTTGAGGGTTTTGAGTTCTTTGCGGAACCACCCCCCCATTTGAGCGCCGGTGTTACCACCCGGAAAATTAACGATATTGTATTTGGCATAAAACTCACGCATGAGTTTCATGCCATTGCCTTCGAACATCCACGAAGACATCTGACGCGAATTGAGCCCAAAGGGAATCGCGCAGCCAATGGCAAAACAGTCGTCTTTACCGAAAAAATAGTAGGGTGCGGTGTGCGACATTTCGACGGTGCCGCTGTGAAGGGCATCAACCACGCCAAATGCAGGCATGAGCTCACCCGCAGCATGAACGGCAATTTGAAATTTGCCGCCGGTCATCTCGCTGACCCGCTTGGCAAACACTTCTGCCGCACCGTAGATGGTATCCAGCGATTTAGGAAAGCTGGATGCCAAACGCCAACGCAGATTCGCTTGTGCATGAAGCATGGCCGGTGCTGCCCCGGCCGCCAAAACGCCAGCCAAACCCGTATTTTTGATAAAAGAACGTCTTTCCATGGAAGTCCCCGTGGAATACCAGATTACAGCTTGGCGCGCTGCATAAAGTCGTCAAAGCCTGCTTCTGCAAAGCGGAACCAGAGGTTTTGCTCTTTGCGGAAAGCGGCATAGTCTTCATAGATTTTCTTCCATGAAGGGTTGGATGCGCTCAGTTCAGAATACAGGCCTTGGGCTTCTTGGAAGGCTGCATCCATGACCGCTTTGGGGAAGGGGAGCACCTTGGTACCTGAGCCGACCAAAGCGCGTAGGGCGCCTGGGTTGCGAGCATCGTAACGGGCCTGCATTTCGGTGTGGGCCAAGGCAGCAGCGCTTTCAATGACCGCTTTGTAGTCCGAGGAAAGTGCTTCAAAGGCCTTGCTGTTGATGTAAAAATCAAATTGGGCACCACCTTCCCAGAAGCCTGGGTAGTAGTAAAAAGGCGCTACTTTGTTGAAGCCCAACTTTTGATCATCATAGGGGCCCACCCACTCTGCGGCATCAATGGTGCCTTTTTCGAGGGATTGGTAAATTTCACCACCCGGGATATTTTGCGGCACCACCCCCAGGCGGGACAGGACCTTACCGCCAAAGCCACCCATACGAATTTTGAGGCCCTTGATGTCATCGAGTCCTTTGACCTCTTTACGAAACCAGCCCCCCATTTGAGCGCCGGAATTTCCGCCGGGGAAATTGACAATATTGTATTTGGCGTAAAACTCGCGCATGAGTTTCATACCATTGCCTTCATGCATCCAGGAAGACATTTGACGAGAGTTCAAGCCAAAGGGAATGGCACATCCAATGGCAAAACAGTCATCTTTACCGAAAAAATAGTAAGCCGCCGTGTGAGACATTTCTACGGTGCCACTTTGCAAGCCGTCAACCACTCCGAAGGCCGGCATCAATTCACCAGCCGCATGAACCGCAATTTGAAATTTGCCGCCAGTCATCTCACTGACGCGCTTGGCGAAAATGTCAGCCGAGCCGTAAATGGTATCTAGGGACTTGGGAAAGCTAGATGCCAAGCGCCAACGAACATTGGCTTGTGCGTGAACAACCGCGGGAGCTGCAGCAGCAGCCAAGACACCGGCCAAACCCGTATTGCGAATGAAGGAACGACGCTCCATGAAACTCATCTCCGGTTGAAGTTTGAATAAATGATGCAGAAAAGCGCCTCGAAGTGTAGGGGCCTTCTGTGAATGGAACCTCCTAGTATTTACCCCTGCGGAAAACCCGAGGGGGTTGATTCTGATGGCAAAAAGAACCGCCAAGGACTGGATCAACTGCCGGCGACTTTCATGTTTTCAATCAACATCGACCCCAAGGTTTTACTCCCTAGGGTGTAGTGGTCTGCCCCAACAGCAAGGATTTGCTTCAACATGTCTTTGAGGTTTCCGGCAATTGTGATTTCATGAACGGGATAGGCAATTTCACCGTTCTCGACCCAAAAACCTGCAGCTCCGCGAGAATAGTCGCCGGTGACGTAATTGACCCCCTGACCCAGGAGTTCAATCACGAACAAGCCCCGGTGCAGCTTGCGCAACATTTTTTCAAGATCATCACCAGGCTGGGTGAGCCGACTGGTCAGGTAAAGATTTTGTGACCCTCCCGCGTGACCGGTGGTGCGCATACCGAGTTTGCGGGCCGAATAGGTGGAAAGAAAGTAATTTTGAACGACCCCGCCTTGTAGCACTGTGCGGGGGCTGGTGCGCACCCCTTCGTCATCAAACGGCGTGCTGCCTTTGCCGCGCAACTCATGGGGGTCTTCGCGAATGTCAATGTGTGGGGCAAAAATTTCTTTACCCAGGCTATCAATGAGGAAACTGGATTTTCTGTACAAAGCCCCCCCAGAGGTGGCTTGAACATAAGCCCCCAATAGGCCCGCAGCGACTGGGGATTCAAACAAAACTGGTACTTCACAAGTTTTTATTTTGCGGGCTTTCAGCCGGGACAGGGCGCGCTCGGCAGCATAGCGGCCTATCGCCTCGGGAGAGGCCAAATCTTCGGCGCAGCGCATTGAGCTGTACCAAGAATCACGTTGCATTTCTTCGCCTCCACGGCCTGAAACAGAGGCAATGGGTGCCACGGAGATGGAGTGCCTTGAGCTGGCAAACCCACCCTGAAAGCCACGTGAATTGGCGGCAAAAAAATGCGATTGCTGTGCCGAAACCGCAGCCCCTTCGGAGTTGGTGACACGGGGGTCTGTACCAAACGCAGCGGCTTCGCAGCGAAGCGCCAGCCCTGCCGCAGCTTGTGCATCGATGGCCCAAGGGTGAAATAAGTCAAGATTGCGTTGGGCCGCATCACCTAGGGCTAAATCGGGCGATTCCGGCAAACCAGCCGCTGGATCTTCGGCGGTAAAACGGGCAATATCGAAAGCGGCTTGCACCGTTTGCCTGATGGCCTGTGAAGAAAAATCAGAGGAGCTGGCATGGCCTCGACGTTGCCCAAGATACACGGTGACGCCCAACGATTTATCACGGTTGCGTTCGACGTTTTCGAGTTCACCTTGACGAACAGAAACCGACAGCCCGCAGCCCTCGGAGATTTCAACAAAGGCATCGGTGGCCCCCATTTCGTGGGCTGTTTTCAAGACGTCTTCTGACAACTGTTGAAATTGATCACGCGAATAGGAAAACCCAGGGGCAGCTTGCGTTGAGGGGGTCTTGGGCGATAAAGTCATTTGTGATTGAATTGCAAACAGTGGTTGAAAATTTGCAAGCTGCGCACCCGGCCAGCCTGCGCCATCAAAACAGAAAAGGTTTCATCAACAGGCCCCCAAGCCACCTCCCAATCACCCAGATGGACACAAGGTGACTGGGGGCGCTATCCTTGAGGCCAAGAAAGCCAACCCAAGGCCATCATACTCACGAGCCATGAATAATCCGCAAGAGTCTTTTGAGATCAACACATTTTCATCTGATCGCCCCACCAAAACTGAACGCAAAAAAGCGGCCCACGACCTACAAAAATTGGGCCTGAAATTGGCTGCCTTGCCTGAAAATCGATTGAGGACGCTGCCAATGAGTGAAGGATTGCGGGATGCTTTGATACGAGATAAAAATATTCAATCGCATGAAGGCCGGCGTCGTCATAGGCAATTGATTGGCAAATTGATGCGCCAAGTGGATGCGTCCCCCCTTGAAGAGGCTGTGGCTCAAGCCGAATTGGGAGTGGCCAAAGCAGCCCTTGAACTGCACGAAGCCGAACGCTGGCGCAGCCAGCTGATTGCAGATGATGAGGCACTCACCCGATGGATGCAATCGTATCCGGCCACCCATGTGCAGGCGTTGCGTGCGCTCATTCGGGCGGCCCGCAAAGATGCCAGCATGACGCCAGAGCAGCGCAGTGGAAAGGCTTTTCGGCAGTTGTTTCAAATGATCAAAAGCCATTTTTCTGAAGGCCCCCCAAATGGGACAGATCGTGCCTGACAGGCAGTCAGTTTTTAAAAACAGAAGTTTCTGGTCAGGCACTCGATGAAAGCAAGCCTCAAGGGAGAACAGAAGCTGGCTGAAAATTGTGCCAAAGGCTGATCAAGGCTGGCCCGATCAACACCAGCAGCAGGGCTGGAAAAACACAAAATACCAGGGGAACCAACAATTTGACCGGAAGTTTGGCCGCTGCCTCTTCAGCGGCCAAGCGGCGCTGGGTACGCAGAGCCTCAGAGTGAACCTGCAAAGATTCAGCCACACTGCTGCCAAATCGATCCGCCTGCACCAACATCGAGGCTAAAGCATCAATTTCTTTCAAATTGACTCGCTGTGCAAGGTGGCGCAAACCATCGGCCCGAGCCAGCCCCGCGCGCAGCTCCAGGCTCGTCAGAGAAAACTCTTCGGAGAGCTCGGGGCTGGCCAAGGCCATTTCGCGCCCCACCCGATCCAGGGCGGCATCCAGGCTCAAGCCAGCCTGCACACACACACGCATCAAGTCCAGGGCATCAGGAAAGGCCCGAAATAAACGTCTGCGCCGCCGGGCAATCAATCTGTTGAGGATCAAATCGGGAAGGTAATACCCGGCACTGGCAGCCAACACCACGCAAAAAAATTGACTGGTGGTATTTAATCTGCCGTCTTTGAGCCAAAAAAACAAGGCAGTCAGGGCCGGCAAAAGGAGTGTGGCCAAGGTTTTGCCAGCCAAATACATCAGCAGCCTGTCAGACTTGGAGTGCTTGGCCCCTGCGTGAATCAAGCGCCAGCTCAGTGCTTCAGAAGCTTGTGCTGAAGCCGCCAGCGGGCTTAATCGAAGCAAAATACCATGAATAACTGGCTTGAAACGTTCACTCCAAGGCTTGGCGCCTGACGCTGCCTGGGGACTGAAAATGTGCATTCTTTGATTCAGGGCGTCAGGAATGAGCCGGTAGAGCGCCCAAAAAACCAGGCCTGAAACCGATAAAAAAACCAGAAATAAGGTGATGAAGGCCATGGTGTTCAAGGCAGTCAAGGCGTATACAGGGGCCATCAAACCCGAATTTTGACCATGCGCCACATCCACACAATACCCACCATCATCAGCCCCAGACCCGAGAAAGCCAAGCGAATACCCCATGGGTCGGTCCATAAGATGGCAATAAATTCTTGATGGATAAGCGCCAAAAGCGCAGCCACCGCGAAGGGCAGCAGGGAAAGAATGATGGCGGAAAGGGTGCCTTCTGCTGACAACACTCGCACCACACCCGCTATTTTTTGCCGCTCGCGGATCAGGGTGGCGGTGTTTTTCAAAATGTCTGCGAGCTTTCCGCCCGTTTCATGTTGAATTAAAACCGCCACCACAAAAAAATACATGTCTTCATGGCCCACCCGCTCAGCCAGACTTTTCATGGCTTTTGGCATGGCCACGCCAAACGTGAGTTCATCAAGTAAGGTTTGCAATTCACTGCCCAAAGGTTGTTTGGTTTCTTTGGCCGCTATTTGCAAGGCACTGCTGAAGGTATGGCCAGCTTGCATGGAGCGCGCCATTAAATCCAGGGTGTCTGGCAAATGCTGCTCGATAAGCCGACTGCGCCGTTGTTGTCGATGCCTCAATCCCCCGATGCCAAGCAGGGCCACAAGGCCCAAAAGCCATGGAATAAACACCCCGGGCACCCCCAGCAGCGCGGCACTGAGGGACACCAGCACGGCAAGCCACATGCAGCGCATCAGCAGCTGCGCTGGGGGCAAGTGAATCTCTGCACGGTGCAGCATGAGGTCCAGTTTTTGGGATGCAGGCCAAGCATGGAAGCGATGCCCAAGCCAAGCCCCTGTCTGCTCATGGCCTTGATTGAGCAGAGAGATATGCTCAGTGGGCGGTGACACAGGGGCAGAGTGAGCAAGCAATCGACGCTCAATGGCTTGCTGAGCAGGGTCACGACGAGCGATCCAGAGCTGAGCACTGCCCCAGACAAGCAAGGCAACGGCTCCAAAAATGCACAGGACAAAGCTCCATAAAATTCCATTCATGAGATCAGTGTCCATCTGGAGGGATCAAAAAGGTCTTCTCGCAAGGCCAGGCCTCGGGCCTTGATGCGCTGGTAAAATTTAGGCCGAATTCCCGTCGCCAGAAAACGGCCCTGCACGCCCCCGTTTGGGCTGATGCCGGTTTGTTCAAATTTGAAAATTTCCTGCATACTGACAACCTCACCTTCCATGCCGGTCAATTCTTGCAAGCTGACAAGCTTGCGCCGCCCATCTTGCAGGCGCGACACTTGAATCACGACAGAAACTGCGGCACTGATTTGATGGCGCATGGTTTTGCCGTCAAGCTGCAAACCCGCCATGCCCAGCATATGTTCCAGCCGTGTGATGGCATCTCGTGGAGAGTTGGCGTGAATGGTGCACATAGAGCCATCATGTCCGGTATTCATGGCCTGGAGCATGTCGAGAACTTCGGCCCCTCGAACCTCCCCCACAATGATGCGGTCTGGTCGCATTCGCAAGCTGTTACGCAGTAAAGCCCGCAGCGTGATTTCACCATGCCCCTCAATGTTGGGTGGTCTGGATTCCATGCGAACCACATGCGGCTGCTGTAGCCTCAATTCAGCGGCATCTTCAATGGTCACGACCCGTTCATCCGAGGAAATACTCCCGGAGATAACATTGAGCAAGGTGGTTTTTCCACTGCCTGTGCCACCCGATACCAAAATGTTGACCCGAGCTTTGACCATGCCATGAATAAGATCCGCCATTTCAGGCGTCAAGGTCTGGCGGGCCAGCAAATCTTGCATGGTGTAAGGAATGACAGAAAACCGACGGATGGACACCAAAGCGCCATCGAGAGCCAAGGGAGGCACCACGGCATTGACCCGTGAGCCATCAGGGAGACGGGCATCGACCATCGGGCTCATTTCGTCAACTCGGCGCCCGACCCGTGAAACAATACGGTCAATCACACGCCCCAAGTGTTGATCATCATCAAAGCGAACATTGGTGGGTTCAATTTTTCCAGCCCGCTCAATAAATACCTTATGCGGGCCATTAATCAGGATGTCAGAGATGGTTGGGTCGCTCAACAAAGATTCAATCGGCCCCAGGCCCAAAATTTCATCCTGGATGGCCTGCACAATTTGACGCCGCTCGATCTCATTGAGGGCCCAGTTATTTGCCTGCATCGCTGCTTCGGTCAAGCGTTTGAGCTCCTGACGAAGGCGGTCTTGGGGCATCGACTCCATCTGGCGCAGATCAATTTTGCTGAGCAGTTCACGGTGAATCTGGGACTTGATGGCTTCGGTACGAAAAGGGGTCGCAGAGGCCTCTGAGGGGCTAGAAAGCAAGCCAGGCCCCTCAGCCAAACGTTTTTCAACTTGATGTCGCAGGGGGGATTCCATACGGGTTTCCTAGGCTGTTTTGCCGAATAAACGCGGGAACCACCCACGCTGGGCGGGGGCAGGCAGATCCAGCAGGGCTGCGGCGGCTTGGTTTAAGGAGCGCAATAAAGGGCTTCCTGGGCTGATTTCGGCCAGCGGTTTGCCAAAATTCAGGGCCTGGCTGACGGCAGAAAAATCATTTGGAAAGGTGTGCCTGACTTGGATTCCCACAATGTCGGCAATCCGTGGAAGCTCAAGCAACATCGGGGTTTGGTGGCGGTTGAGGATCAGCCGAAGTTTGTCATCTGGGTAGCCCAGTGAGCGAAAAATTTGAACCAGTCGCTTGGCACTCCTGATGGAACTCATGACGTTTTGCGTGACCATGAAAATACAGTCTGACATATCCAGCGCTTTGATGGTCAAGGCATCCAGCGAGCGGGCCACATCCAGCACCACCCAATCGTATTGACGCCTTGCCAAGGTCAAGACACGCTCCATCTGAGCCACGCTGATGCTGAGCGCTGCCTCCGTTTCTTTGGGTGCCGCCAAAAGACTAAGCCTGGGATTCACATGGTGCATACTGCTCAAAAGCAGTTGCGCATCAAGCCGATCAATCTGC
>JBEIRS010000052.1:0-7549 GCA_040375795.1 Methylibium sp. | reverse complement strand
GGTATGGCAACTGGAGGGAGGCATTTTGACATACTTTGAAGAAGTGGGGGCTGAACACTATGAGGGCCAGTGTTTCGTTTTTGATGAGCGCATTGCGCTTAAGCCCAGCCTTGAACCGACCCAAAAAATGATTGAATTTTGCAGGACCGACGCATTTGCCATGGGATGATCCCCCAACTGGGCAATCGCGGCTGAAATCATATATTTAATCAAGTATATACAATCCACAAATAAATACTTTTTATCAGCAGAAATGAACTTTACAGTATGAGGTGAGCCAAGCCTCCTCAGTGTATTCAGCGCCCCTGACAAACTCAGAAAACCTCCTTGAGGCTCCATGCATTTGTTGGCTTGAGCTGCTTTAAACGGTCTCGCATTCATGTCATCTATTCAGCATTCGCATGTACGTTTACTCAGAATTTGATCAACGGTTCATCCGTCAGCGCGCAGCCCAGTTTCGCGACCAATTACAACGCAATCTCTCTGGCGAACTGAGCGATGACGAGTTTCGCCCCCTCCGTTTGCAAAACGGTTGGTACGTGCAGCGCCATGCACCCATGCTGCGTGTTGCGATACCCTACGGTGAGCTCAGCAGTCAACAACTGCGAGCCCTGGCTCACATTGCCCAACATTTTGATCGTGGCTATGGGCACTTCACAACACGTCAAAATATCCAGTACAACTGGATCCGTCTGGTTCAAAGTGCCGATGTGATGGATGCCCTTGCCGAAGTTCAAATGCACGGCATTCAAACCAGCGGCAACTGTATCCGCAACATCACCAGTGATTGCTTCGCAGGCGTTGCAGCCGATGAAATCGTCGACCCCCGGCCTTATTGCGAAATTCTTCGGCAATGGAGCACGCTGCACCCAGAGTTCGCTTTCCTGCCACGCAAATTCAAAATTGCAGTCAGTGGCGCCCTTGAAGACCGCGCAGCCATCGCTTGGCACGACATTGGATTGCAATTGCTCAAAAACAATGCCGGTGAGATCGGTTTTAAGGTGCTTGTCGGCGGTGGGATGGGTCGTACTCCAGTCATTGGTACGGTCATCCATGAGTTTTTACCCTGGGATCAAATTCTCATTTTCATTGAAGCCATTGTTCGTGTCTATAACCGCTTTGGGCGCCGAGACAATATGTACAAGGCTCGCATCAAAATTTTGGTCAAGGCGGAGGGAACCAAGTTTATTGATGAAGTGGCTCAAGAGTTCAAAGCCATCCTAGAACACGATGTGGATGGATGTGCCCACATGATTCCCCGCACCGAACTCGAACGGGTGCAGGCTTTTTTTCAGCGCCCCGTCGGCCTAGATACCTCTTTAGCCACGACTCATGCTTTGGTGCCTATGCCTGCGGGGGCTCCGTTGGCCTATACACGTTGGCTTGAGCGCAATGTTCACCCTCATCAAGAACCTGGTTACCGCGCGGTCACCTTGTCTTTGAAGCGTGCCGGACAAGCCCCAGGCGATGCAACTGACGAGCAAATGCGGCTCGCCGCAGACTTGGCTGACCGTTTCAGCCTGGGTGAACTTCGAGTATCCCATGACCAAAATTTGGTTTTGCCCTGGGTTCGAGTGAGTGATCTTTACACCCTCTGGGAAGCTGCACGTCGCGCCAGTTTTGCCACCCCCAACATCGGCCACTTGACCGACATGATTGCCTGCCCTGGTGGTGATTTTTGCGCTCTGGCGAATGCCCGCTCGATTCCCATCGCCGCAAGCATTACCGAGCGCTTTGATGACCTCGACGAACTGCATGATATCGGCGACATTGATCTGCATATCAGTGGCTGCATCAACTCTTGCGGCCATCACCACAGCGGTCATATTGGCATTTTGGGGGTCGACAAAGATGGTTCGGAATGGTATCAAATCACCTTGGGTGGCTCGGATGGCTCGATGGCCTCCGGGCCTGCCACACCAGGTAAAGTCATTGGTCCTGCATTTGCTGCCGATGAAGTCGCCGATGTCATGGAAGCCCTGATCGACACCTATCGCCACCAGCGCATCACTCAGGAAACATTCATTGATACAGTCAAGCGCCTTGGCCTAGAACCCTTCAAATCAGCCGCCAATGCCGCTCGTCGCAGCACGGCCCAAACCGCCTGAATCAACATCCATCCAGCATGAAGTTTATCAACTGCCAAAATGACCCCTGGCACACCGAAATCGGTGAAGACGGTCCCATTGTCAAGCTCACGCCCCATGCGAACAGCTTGCTGAGCCTGACCCAGTGGCATGCCATCCGTCACCACTGGCCTCAAGCCTTGCCTGTCGCTGTTTCCTTGTCCAATGAGATTGATGTCCGAGATATTGTGCCCGACCTCCCCCGCATCGGGATGGTCGCCCTGCATTTTCCGAAATGGGTGGATGGCCGGGCGTATACCCAAGCCCGCCTCCTGCGTTTACGGCATCGCTATCGCGGTGAAATTCGAGCCACGGGTGAGGTTCTGGTCGATATGATGCCTTTATTACAGCGCAATGGCTTTGATGCGGTGGTGCTGCGGGCTGACCAAAAACAAGCCAGTGCCGAACGTGCGCTGTCTTTTTTTGAACAAGGCCACTATCAAGGCGATGCCCAAAATCATTGGCCTCTTTTTGCAAGATCAAACACATGAGCGCGATTGCCCTCTACGCCCGAGACTCAATCGGGTTTCTTCAGCGTGTTGAAAGCACTTTGGCTGTACTGCGTGAGGCCGCCAGTGAATACACAGGTCAAGTGGTTCAATCGACCAGCCTGGGTGCCGAAGACATGGTCATCACCGACCTGATCGCACGCTTTGAGCTGCCGATTCAGGTTGCCACACTGAACACGGGCATGTTGCATACGCAAACAGTCGATTTGATTGAGCGCATCAAAAACCACTACCACATCGAGATCGAGGTTTTTCATCCTGTCGCTGAGTCAGTCGTGCAATTTGTGTCTAGGCATGGCTCCAAAGCCATGTATGAAAGTATTGAACTGCGCAAAGCCTGCTGCAAGCTGCGCAAAATAGACCCCCTAGCGCGCATGATGGCCGGCCGCAGGGCATGGGTCACTGGGTTGCGTCGTGAGCAATCGTCGAACCGCAGTGAGCTCGCCTTCAAGGAACTTGAGGAACAAGGTCGGATCAAATTCAATCCCCTGGCTGACTGGAGCTGGGCTGATGTTTGGCACTATATCCAGATGTATACCGTCCCCTACAACCACTTGCATGATGAATTCATGCCCAGCATCGGCTGTGAACCCTGCACCCGCGCCATTGCTGTCGGTGAAGATTTCCGCGCTGGCCGCTGGTGGTGGGAAGACGAAAAAGCCAAAGAATGTGGCCTGCACCCGAGCCACGCTGCATCACCCATAGGAGTTCGCCCATGAATGCCGCCCTGGCCCTCGAGTCCTTGCTCCCTGAATTGGATCATACTCATCTTGACTGGCTCGAAGAAGAAGCCATTTTCATCCTGCGTGAAACTGCAGCTGCTTTTGAGCGCCCTGCCCTGCTTTTTTCGGGTGGCAAAGACTCCTGTGTGGTTCTACGCCTGGCTGAGAAGGCTTTCAAAACCAAGTCAGGTCCAGGCCCCTACAAAGGCCGGCTGCCCTTTCCCCTTTTGCATGTTGATACCGGTCACAACTTCCCTGAAGTCATTGAGTTCCGTGACCGTCGTGTGGCTGAAATGGGTGAGCGTCTGGTGATTGGGCACCTCGAAGATTCGATCAAACGCGGCACCGTGCGCTTGAGCCATCCGCTGGAGTCACGCAATGGCCATCAAACGGTCACTCTGCTGGAGGCCATTGAAGAGCACCGCTTTGATGTGCTGCTCGGGGGTGCCCGCCGCGATGAAGAAAAAGCCCGTGCGAAAGAACGTATCTTCAGCCATCGTGATAGCTTTGGACAGTGGCAGCCCACAGAACAACGCCCTGAACTGTGGACATTGTTCAACACCCGCATCAAACCCGGTGAGCACATGCGTGCCTTTCCAATCAGCAATTGGACGGAGCTTGACGTCTGGCTTTATATTGCCCGCGAGAACATCCCCTTGCCCCCGCTTTACTATGCCCATCCGCGAAAGGTCGTTCGCCGCAGGGGTTTATTGGTTCCCGTCACAGGGGTGACACCGGTTCAAGCCGGGGAAACCATCGAGACCGCCCAGGTTCGCTTTCGTACTGTTGGCGACATGACCTGCACCTGCCCAGTGGAAAGCGATGCCAGTAACGCCACCGCCATTGTGGCCGAAACACTCAAAGTCACGGTCAGCGAGCGTGGCGCCACCCGCATGGATGACCGAACCTCCGAGGCCTCGATGGAGCGTCGCAAGAAAGAAGGCTACTTTTGAACTTACTTTTTCATTCTTTTATGGCAAGCGCCTCCTGGCTTTATTTATGAGCGACACCTCTCCCCTCAAAGACCATCGCGCCCTGCGTTTCCTGACAGCAGGCTCTGTGGACGATGGTAAAAGCACCTTGATTGGTCGGCTGCTCTTTGACAGCCGTGCGATCTTGGCCGACCAACTCGACACCCTTGAAAAAAAAGCCGCAGGCGCCCCGATTGATCTGTCTTTACTGACCGACGGCCTTGAGGCCGAGCGTGAGCAGGGCATTACGATTGACGTGGCTTATCGTTACTTTGCAACCAAGCAACGCAAATTTATCATCGCCGACGCCCCAGGGCATGAGCAATACACTCGCAATATGGTCACCGCGGCTGCGGGCAGTGATGCCGCCGTGGTATTGGTTGATATCACCAAGCTCAATACCTCCGTGCAGCCCGTGGCCCTGCTGCCACAAACCCGTCGTCATGCTTTGCTGGCCCATTTGCTGAGGGTGCCCAGCATTGTCTTTGCAGTCAATAAGCTGGATGCCCTTGAGCAACCTGGGCCCGCCTTCGCAGCAGTCAGCCAAGCCTTGCAGGCCTTTTCTGAGCAGGCAGGTATTCGGGTGGCTGGGATTGTTCCTGTTTCGGCCCTGCGCGGAGACAATGTGACCCAACCCCTTGATGCTGACTGGTATCAGGGCCTTTCACTCTTGCAAGTGCTTGAATCCTTGCCAACCAGCCAGGAACGCACGGATGGCGATCTTTTGATTCCGGTCCAGTATGTTGCCCGTGAAGGTGAAGGCACCGGCAATCAGGCTCGCACCCTGTGGGGCCGAATTGCCCATGGTCGCGTCCAGCTTGGCGACACTGTACAAATTTTTCCCAGCGGTGAAAAAAGCCGGGTGACCGAGCTTCGCTTGGCTGGCGATGTGACCACGAGCGTCCAGGCAGGCCAGTCTGCCGGTCTGGTCCTGGATCGACAAATCGATGTATCCCGTGGTGACTGGATTTCTTCTCCAGACACCATTCAAGCCACTCAAAAATTCACGGCCACTTTGGCTTGGCTTGATACTGAGCCGGCTGTCATTGGGAGAAAATACTGGGTGCGTCATGGCAATCGTTGGGTGCAAGGTCGAATCACACATATTGATAATCGCCTGGATATTCACACCCTGCAAGCCACTGAGGCCCACGAGTTGGCTGTCAATGAAATCGGCCAGGTTGAAATCGAAACTCAACAAGCCCTGCCTGTGGAAGCTTATCTTGACAACCGAGTCGGTGGTGCGCTCATCATCGTTGACCCCAGTAGCAACCGTACCAGTGGCGCCCTGCTGGTACGTTCTACGACCTGATCGCCGCCTCGGAGCCATGATTTCATGGGGCGGGTGATTTTTATCGGCGCAGGGCCCGGAGCCGCTGACCTGATCACAGTTCGGGGGTCCCAACGTCTTGCCCAGGCTGATATTGTTCTCTTTGACGCCTTGACTGACCCGGCCTTTCGTGATTTTGCGCCCCAGGCTCAATGGGTTGATGTAGGCAAGCGTGGATTTTGTGACAGCATGGCCCAGGTGGCTATCAATGCCCTCTTGGTGCGTTGTGCAAAAAATTTCTCTCAGGTGGTTCGCCTCAAGGGGGGGGACCCCAGCGTGTTTGCCCGCCTTGAAGAAGAACTTCAAGCCTTACAGCTTGAGGGCCTTGAATTTGAGATTGTGCCCGGCGTGACCGCCGCCTTGGCAGCCGCAGCGGCCACCGCGCGCCCTTTGACTCGTCGAGGCTCAGGCCGCAGTGTGAGCCTGACCACCGCCATGACCCGTGAGGGTGAGCTTCAAGCCACACGCACCGCCGATACCGAGGTGTTTTACATGGCTGGGCGTCAGTTGGGCACTCTGTCTCGCCACCTGCTTCAGGCAGGCTGGCTGCCCGATACTCTCGTCAGTGTGGTATCGCGCGCAGGCTGCACGGATCAACTCCATTCTGATCACAGCATCCAGGATTTAGCCCAAGCCAGTATTTTACATGCCGGCCGCCCTACCGTGGTCACCGTGGGGGCTGGAGCAGGCCCTGTCAAAGGGCCTCAAGCAGCAATTGATGTTTCTACATTGAGCTTAGCCTTGCCATTATCCATTGATAATCCACCCTCCAAAGCCCATTTTTTTCCTCAAACTTGAGCCTGTTTTAAAATCAAGGGCTCTTTATATTGCATCAACCCAAGAGTTTGCCATCATGACCCACGTTGTCACCGAAGCCTGCATTCAATGCAAATACACCGACTGTGTTGACGTGTGCCCTGTCGATTGTTTTCGTGAGGGGCCTAATTTTTTGACCATTGATCCCGATGAATGTATTGACTGCGCAGTCTGTATCCCTGAATGTCCTGTGAATGCGATCATGCCCGAAGAAGACGTCCCCAGTGATCAGCAGCACATGATTGCACTCAACGCTGAATTGGCCAAAAGTGGCTGGCCTGCCATCACCAAACGCAAAGCCGCTTTGCCGGAGGCTGACACTTACAAAAACAAAACGGGCAAGCTGCCCTTGCTCATCCGTAAAGCTTGAAAAGCCTATGTCTCGTTGCATCAATCTGCGTCAGCACCGAGAGCAGCCTGGCGCCTCGCATGCAAAGTGCCAATCACAGCGCTTCCTGGAGGCAGCGCGCGAATTCGCAACGCCGTGCCCAGAGCGCTCGGCCGCTCGAATGCAGCAAGACTGATGCAACGAGACACCCGCCCTCACTTGATGCCAGCATGATACTGGTGCAGCCATGGTTGCCCGTTTACCCCTCCAAACCGATGCCCTGATTATTGGTGCTGGGCCGGTGGGTTTGTTCCAAATTTTTCAACTGGGCTTGCTTGAAATTCATGCCCAAGTGATTGATGCCTTACCCTACCCGGGCGGACAATGTTCAACCCTTTACGCTGACAAGCCTATTTATGACATTCCGGGCTTGCCCGTATGCAGCGGTCAAGAGCTGATTGATCGCCTGCTTGAGCAAATTCGGCCATTTGAGCCTCGTTTTCATTTCCGTCAAACCATCACGAGCCTCCAATATGGTGATGATGGTCGATTTCATCTTGAAAGCAGTTCTGGCCAAACCTTTGTGGCCAAAGTCGTATTCATTGCCGCCGGGGTCGGTGCTTTCCTGCCTCGGCGCTTGAACCTGCCGGGCATTGAAGGCTTGATCGGTCAACAGGTTTTTGAAGGCAGCCTGCCCCCCATGGGCAGCCTGTCACGCCCAGCAGCACAATCCAAATTGGTGGTGAT
>JBEIRS010000317.1:0-1760 GCA_040375795.1 Methylibium sp. | reverse complement strand
CTGATGGAAAAGCCGCAGCCACATGGTATTTTTTACCTTCAGGCGAGATAACACCTAAAATTAACATGTGCTCAGCCAGCCAGTTTTGATCACGGCCCATAGTTGATGCAATTCTTAAAGCAAAGCATTTTTTGCCCAGCAATGCGTTGCCGCCATAACCAGAGCCAAATGACCAAATTTCACGAGTTTCTGGATAATGCACAATGTATTTAGTGCTGTTGCATGGCCAAGCCACATCTTTTTGACCAGCCTGCAGTGGTTTACCAACGGTATGAACGCATGGCACAAAGTCACCCGTGGTACGCAAGACATCAAAAACACCCCTGCCCATGCGAGTCATGATGCGCATATTAATGGCAACGTAAGGACTATCAGATAGCTCAACACCAATGTGGGCAATTGGAGATCCCAGGGGCCCCATTGAAAAAGGCACAACATACATCGTTCTGCCTTTCATGCAACCTGTAAATAATGGCTGTAGCGTCGTGCGCATTTCAGCTGGGTCCATCCAGTTGTTGGTGGGGCCCGCATCTTCTTTATTTTTAGAGCAAATGTAGGTTCTGTCTTCAACCCTGGCCACATCACTTGGGTCTGAACAGGCTAAATATGAATTTCTTCTTTTTGCTGGATTTAGCTTTTTTAGCGTTCCGGCCGCAACCATCTGAGCACACAAACGATCATATTCTTCTTCGCTGCCATCACACCAATAAACGTTGTCTGGCATTGTCAAGGCAGCCACTTCAGCCACCCAGTCAATCAACTTTTGATGTTTAACATAAGACGGCACATTAAGGGTGGCCACGCCCTTCATCGTTGGTTGGTTCATAATTAAGTTGGTTGATTTCGAATAGCATAAGGATACCACTTTGTATGCTCTTTTACCCCTGCAAAGACCGCTTGAGTCTGACCCTAATTAGACAAAAATGCCATTAGTGACAGCAAGTTTGGCATCTCTTTTTCCAAGCTCATAGGCCTCTGGCATGAGGTCGTGTCTTGAATAGTCCCAGCTTGAAATGGGCACTTTTTGGCTTGGTTGAATGTAAGTCAACCTCAATCCTGACAATTCTTGAATAAAAGGATTGGCAAGCCCATACCTTCTTGTTAACAAAATAAGCGCTTCTTGATTTTTCTCGCCAGGGGCCGCCGGTGTTAGCCCATCAATGGGAACATTATCAATAAGGCCCCCATCTAAAATGGCCTGGTCATCCCGATACATCACCGGCGTAAATGGTGGGGTGCAGGATGACTGCAAGATAGTCTCAATCAGCTCATCGATATTGGCGCAAGATTTGGATGAAACAAATAATCTTGAAAAGCCCAGACGCTTTCCGGATTGGGGGTGGAGTGGCCGCTTGAGTTTCTTTTCAAGCTGATACGCCAAGAGACCAATGACGACGGAAAGCGTGGGGCTTAAATAGCTTGGAGTTTTGGCCAACCCAATCAAAATCTCAGGCCCCTCCTGAATTCGCTCAAAGCCGTCGCCCAAGATATTTTCCAGGGCCGCTCGGTATAAGCGGTAGTGCGGGAAAAGAGGGTCGGCTGAAAAAAGGTTTTTCCAGTCAATATTGTTTGAAACAGAGGCCAAAGCTTTTGCGTAGTAATTAAGCGCCCACCGAGCGCCCTCATCGCCCGGTCGAGCCGAGAACAAACAGGCGGTTGCTGCGCCCGCGCTTACTGCTACTATTTTTGTGGGGTTCTGCGGGATTGCTTCGTTAAGGGCATTCCAAAAACCCGCTTGCCACCAGCAACGGTTGCCACCG
>JBEIRS010000222.1:0-3019 GCA_040375795.1 Methylibium sp. | reverse complement strand
TTGGGCAAAACCAGCAAATTGGCTGACCCAGAGAGGGTGCTGCTTGGCAGCATGGTGCGGCGAATGGTTTCAGACAAGGCGGCGTCGCCATGCATTTCACCGTCACACTCTATTTCAGGGGCCTGCTGGATGAATAAATCTCGGGCGGCTCGCATGCGCACTGCTGAGCCACGCCTTGATGAACCATACATTGAATGTGACAAGAAGGCCACTTTGGCAGGCACCCCGAAACGGCGCATTTCCTCTGCGGCCATTTGGGCAATGTCAGCCAGTTCTTCTGCTGAAGGGCACTCATTGATAAAAGTATCGGTGATGAACAACGCATGCTCTTCGAGCATCACTGCATTCATGGTGGCCAGGGTTTTGACCCCCGGGCGCCGGCCAATGACGTGCAAGACATGGTCAAAGTGGCCATCAAAGCGGCCAACCAGGCCGCATAGCATGGCATCGGCTTCACCACGACGCACCATCAGGCTGGCAATCAGGGTGTTGGAGCGCCGCAAAGCAGTTTTGGCTGCATCGGGGGTGATGCCATCGCGACCCATGATGTGGTGATATTCCTCCCAGTATTCACGGTAACGTGAATCATTGTCGGGGTCGACCCATTCAAAATCCCGGCCTGCTTGCAGTCGCAAGCCCGCACGTTCAATGCGTGATGTGATCACCGAGGGGCGACCCACCAAAATGGGATGAGCCAATTTTTCATCGATCACTACCTGAACGGCACGCAGCACACGCTCATCTTCACCTTCGGCATAAACGACACGGGCGGGTTGGCTGCGAGCCACTGAAAACACGGGCCGCATGAACAGGCCAGTTTGATAGACATAACGGGAGAGGTGCTCGCGGTAGGCATCCACGTCTTGGATGGGGCGGGTGGCCACGCCTGATTCTGCAGCAGCTTGGGCAACCGCAGGAGCAATACGCAAAATCAGCCGGGCATCAAAAGGTTTGGGAATCAGGTATTCAGGGCCAAATTTGAGATCTTGGCCTGCGTAAGCTGCCGCCACTTGATCACTGGTTTCGGCTTTGGCCAACTCTGCAATTTCACGCACACAAGCCAATTTCATGGCTTGGGTGATTTTGGTTGCGCCGCAGTCCAGGGCACCACGGAAAATATAGGGGAAGCAAAGAACATTATTGACTTGGTTGGGGTAGTCAGATCGACCCGTGGCAATGATGCAGTCAGGGCGGGCCGCTTTGGCAATTTCTGGCCGAATTTCAGGCTCTGGGTTGGCCAGGGCCAGGATGATCGGGCGATCAGCCATGGTTTTTACCATCTCCGCCGTGAGTACCCCTGAGGTTGAGCAGCCCAAAAAGACATCTGCCCCGATCAAAACCTGGGCCAAGGTGCGGGCCTCGGTGCGTTGGCAATAGCGCTGTTTTGATTCATCGAGACTGTCGCCCCGACCATCGCGGATAACCCCTTTGGAGTCACACACGAAAATGTTTTCGCGTTTCACGCCCAGACCCACCAAAACATCCAAGCAGGCAATGGCTGCCGCACCCGCTCCGGAAACCACCAGCTTGATCATGGATGGTGATTTTTGCACCAATTCAAGACCATTGAGCAGGGCTGCGGCTGAGATGATGGCTGTGCCATGCTGATCATCATGAAAAACGGGGATGTTCAGCCGATCACTCAGTTTGCGCTCAATGGCGAAACATTCCGGCGCTTTAATGTCTTCAAGGTTGATCCCGCCCAGCGTGGGTTCAAGAGAGGCAATGATTTCCACCAGCTTGTCAGGGTCACGTTCGGCCAGTTCAATGTCAAATACATCAATGCCGGCAAATTTTTTGAACAGGCAGCCTTTGCCTTCCATGACCGGTTTGCTGGCCAAAGGGCCAATGTCGCCCAGCCCCAAAACTGCTGTTCCGTTGGTGACCACCCCGACCAAATTCGCGCGAGAAGTGTATTCGGCAGCAAGACGAGGGTCTTTTTCGATGGCTAGACAGGGGTATGCCACCCCGGGTGAGTAAGCCAAGGAAAGATCACGTTGGTTCGAAAGTGGTTTGGTGGGGGTGACAGCAAGCTTGCCGGGGGTAGGGGTTCGATGGTACTCAAGGGCTGCTGCACGAAGGGCCTGTTCTGCGGGGGAAAGGGTCTCGCTCATCTTGTCTCCGGAGTCATTTGACGCAAACCCGAGAGCTTACCCCTTCCTTTGCTTTGCACGCTGGGTCTATGATGCAAATTTTGAATGTTGTCCCGATAAGGCGCTGATTTATCGGTTTTTTTGGCTTCGCAGGATGGCGGCTTCAATGAGTTGGCGTTTTTTCTTCAAAGCGTCATCTTCATGCAGAGAATGTTCAGTCAATGGCTTGGGCTGGACTGGGGCTTGAGCGGTTTGCAGCCTGTGGCGCCTCAATTCATAGCGTTCTTGGGCTTGGGTGGCCAACGTTTCGTCCCAGGCTTGCCAGCCAGTTCGTCCGGGGGTGACGCTTTCCAGCGTAATGCAGTCCACGGGGCAGGCAGGAAGGCAACGTTCGCATCCTGTGCAGATCGATTCCATCACCGTGTGCATTGACTTTGCGGCCCCGATGATGCTATCGACTGGGCAGGCCTGAATGCACAAGGTGCAGCCAATGCAGCCGTTTTCATCAATGATGGCCACGTTTCGTTCAGATTCTTGCCCATGTGCGGTGTTGAGGGGCAGGGCCGGGCGGCCTGTCAGTTGGGCAAGGCGATGGACGCCCTCTTGGCCTCCAGGCGGGCATTGATTGATCTCGGCCTGGCCTTCAACGATCGCTTGTGCATAGTGCTGGCAATCAGGAAAACCGCAGCGAGTACATTGAGTTTGGGGCAATGCAGCGTGGATCATCAAAACCCAGTTTGCACGCTCAGTGGCTTGGAGCGACATATGAACAAATGGAACCACAGCAGGGCGCTCTCGAATGTTAACATGCCCTAAAAACCTTCCGGGACCTCGCCATCTTGCAGAAGAAATCGCCGGGGTTTTGCCCGGCGTGAAAGTCAAAGGAATGCCAAGCTTCTTTTTATGATGCAATCCAATTCATCGTG
>JBEIRS010000132.1:0-4540 GCA_040375795.1 Methylibium sp. | reverse complement strand
CTTTGTAGCCCGTTTTTTGGCTGGCTGGCTCAGGCACAACCCAGCCCTCAGACCAGCCTCGATCAATGATCGCGTGCTCAATGCTTTTGATCCCCACCGGCTTGTTGTTGACATTCAGGGTGCAGGCCGCCTCACAAGGAGCCGGACAGATTCGACCTGTAAACTCAGGGAAATTATTGGTCGAGTGAAGCACCTCCAGGGCTTTGCGCCAGTCATCCCGGTAAATCAAATCATTGAAATCAGGAATGACGTTGTTCACAGGGCACGCATTGCTACAAAAAGGAATACCGCAGTCCATGCAACGGGCCGCCTGCTTCTGAGTTTGATCAGCCTTCAAAGTCATCACAAACTCGCGATAATTTTTCAAGCGCTCAGGCACAGAGATGTAGGCCTCATCGATGCGATCAAACTCTATAAAACCAGTGACTTTTCCCATCTGTGGCTTTCAATATTGAGATGTTTTCGTTCAAATCAATCCATTCACTCACTGCCGGCCATCTGCTTCACCGACCAAAACATCTGAACGCAAGTCCTCCTTCTTTTGCAAAACATGGCCTTGGGTGTTGGACAAAGGAAGGGTGCTTTTCTGAACAATCTCGATGTCACACAAGGCACGACGATAGTCATTCGGAAACACTTTGATGAATTTGGCTCGGGAGTCTGCCCAATGGTCAAGGATGTCTCTTGCTCTCAGGCTGCCTGTCCAGCGATGATGGTCTTGAACCAATCGGCGCAGCAGGGCTTCGTCAGTTTGCCCCAGGTGCCACCCTGCTTGAGGGCCTTCGGCCTCTTGCTGGTGACTGGGCAAAACCCGCTCTAGGCTGACCATTTGAGTATTGCAACGCTCGGCAAAGCGGCCATCTTCATCGAATACATAAGCCACTCCGCCACTCATTCCTGCAGCAAAATTTCGCCCTGTCAGGCCCAGAACCACCACCGTTCCACCTGTCATATATTCACATCCATGGTCTCCGGTGCCTTCAACCACGGCGGTCGCGCCAGACAACCTGACCGCAAAACGCTCCCCAGCGACCCCACGGAAAAAAGCCTCACCCTGGGTGGCGCCATAAAGCACGGTATTGCCAACAATCATGTTGTGGGCTGAATTTCCACGAAAATCAAGGCTGGGCCGAATGGCAATACGCCCGCCAGACAAACCTTTGCCCGTGTAATCATTGGCTTCACCGATCAAGTCAATGGTGATGCCTTGGGCCAGGAAAGCGCCAAAACTCTGCCCACCTGTGCCCTCCATCTGGATGTAAATACTCTGATCTGGAAGGCCCTCCGGGTGGCGACGAATCAATTCACCCGACAGCATGGCTCCGACAGATCGGTGGATATTGGATACAGGCTGGATGAATTGCACCGACTCTCTTCGCTCCAAGGCGGGCAAGCTTTTTTCGATGAGCTTGAGATCCAGGGCAGCATTCAAGCCATGGTCCTGAGTTTCCCGGTGACGCCGAGACACCTCCAGGGGAGCCGTGGGAGTCCAAAAAATACGGCTCAAATCCAGGCCTTGAGCCTTCCAGTGGGTCAAACCTTGGCGGGTATCGAGAAGGTCTGATCGACCGACCAAATTATCAAAGCGCTGAATTCCCAGCTGTGCCATGATCTCTCGTACTTCTTCAGCCACAAAAAAGAAATAATTGACCACATGCTCTGGCTTGCCTTGAAATTGAGCGCGTAGTGAGGGGTCTTGTGTGGCCACCCCGACGGGGCAGGTGTTCAAATGACACTTACGCATCATGATGCACCCCTCGACCACCAAAGGCGCAGTGGCAAAACCAAACTCATCCGCGCCAAGCAGTGCAGCAATCACGACATCACGCCCGGTTTTCATTTGTCCGTCTGCCTGAACACGAATACGCCCACGCAGCCGGTTCAGTACCAGGGTTTGCTGGGTCTCAGCGAGGCCCAGTTCCCAGGGAGTCCCCGCATGTTTGATAGACGTCCAGGGTGACGCCCCGGTGCCACCATCGTGGCCGGAAATGACCACATGATCGGCTTTGGCTTTCGCGACGCCGGCCGCCACGGTGCCGACCCCCACCTCACTGACCAGCTTGATGCTGATGCTGGCACGCGGATTGACGTTTTTCAGATCATGGATAAGCTGGGCAAGGTCTTCAATAGAATAAATATCATGGTGCGGCGGCGGTGAAATAAGACCGACTCCCGGTACCGAGTAACGCAAAAAGCCAATGTAGTCACTGACTTTGCTACCAGGAAGTTGCCCTCCTTCTCCGGGCTTGGCACCTTGAGCCATTTTGATTTGAATTTGATCTGCGCTGACCAAATATTCTGTGGTGACTCCAAAACGTCCAGAAGCAACCTGCTTGATTTTGCTGCGTAAAGAGTCACCTTCTTGCAAGACAATGTCGGACGCCATGACATGGGCACCGATCATGTCGCTGACACGGGTACCCGAGGTGATGGGAATGCCTTTGAGTTCCTGCCGATAGCGCGCAGGATCTTCCCCGCCCTCACCTGTGTTGCTCTTGCCGCCAATGCGGTTCATGGCCACAGCCAAGGTGGTATGTGCTTCGGTGGAAATCGAGCCCAGCGACATAGCCCCCGTGACAAATCGTTTCACGATCTCCGAGGCTGGCTCCACTTGATCCAAGGGAATGGCGTTGCTTGAATCACATTTGAATTCAAACAAGCCACGCAAGGTCATGTGACGCCTGGATTGGTCATTGATGATTTGTGCGTACTCTTTGTACGTTTCAAATTGCTTGGATCGGGTGCTGTGCTGCAATTTGGCAATGGCATCTGGCGACCACAGATGAGATTCGCCCCGAACACGCCAGGCGTATTCTCCTCCGGCATCGAGCATATTGGCCAATATGGGTGCATTGCCGAAGGCCTCACGGTGCATGCGAATGGCCTCCTGCGCCAGCCCGAAAACATCCATTCCCCCGACTTGACTGACTGTACCGCGGAAGTATTTTTCGACCAGTGCTTTTTGTAACCCAATGATTTCAAAGAGCTGTGATCCGCAATAGGACATATAGGTTGATACGCCCATTTTTGACATGATTTTTGACAGGCCCTTGCCAATCGCTTTGATGTAATTGGCGATGGCTTTTTGAGGCCCCAAAGTCCGCATGGCTTCATCAACGGGGCTGCTTGAGGAACACCACTGCTGCAACGCTTCCAAGGCCAGATAAGGGTGCACTGCTTCGGCCCCATAGCCCGCCAAGGTGGCAAAATGATGAACCTCCCGGGCTGACCCGGTTTCCACAACCAGCCCGGCGGTGGTTCGCAAGCCTTCTTGCACCAAGTGTTGATGAATGGCCGACAAAGCCAGTAGCGCCGGAATGGCCACCGCATCTCGCCCCATCTGCCGATCGGTGATCACAATGATGTTGTGCCCGCCACGAATGGCATCAACACACTCGGCACACAGCGAGGCCAATTGAGCCTCTATGCCCTCATTGCCCCAAATCAGAGGGTAGGTGATGTCAAGCTCATACACCCTGAATTTGCCCGAGGTGTAGGCAGCTATACTGCGCAGACGAGCCATGTCATCGAAATCAAGGATGGGCTGCTGCACTTCCAGGCGAATCGGAGGGTTGACCGCATGAATATCAAGCAGATTAGGCTTGGGCCCAATGAAGGACACCAAAGACATCACAATGTTTTCGCGAATAGGGTCGATCGGCGGGTTGGTGACTTGAGCAAACAATTGCTTGAAATAGTGGTAGATCAGCTTATTTTTGTCAGACAACACAGCCAGGGGCGAGTCATTGCCCATCGAGCCCATGGCCTCTTCGCCTGTGAGGGCCATCGGAGACAGCAAGAGTTTGAGGTCTTCTTGGGTGTAGGCAAAAGCCTGCTGCCGGTCGAGCAGATTTTCGGTGAAGGGCAAGACACCACTGGAATCGGGCTGCGGAACATGATCCAGTTTGACCCGAACACTTTCGATCCATTGGCGATAGGGCTGCGCCGAGGCCACCTGACGCTTTAATTCTTCGTCTTCAATGATGCGGCCTTGCTCCAAGTCTATCAGGAACATTTTTCCAGGCTGTAGGCGCCATTTTTTCAAAATACGATGGTCTGGGATCGGCAAGACACCGGCTTCAGAAGCCAAGACCACCAAATCATCGTCGGTGATAATGAAACGAGCCGGGCGCAGGCCATTGCGGTCGAGGGTGGCGCCAATCTGTCGGCCATCGGTGAACACCATGGCCGCTGGGCCGTCCCAGGGCTCCATCATGGCCGCATGGTATTCATAGAACGCTCGGCGTCGTTCATCCATGGCAGTGTGCTGCTCCCAAGCCTCAGGAATCATCATCATGGCCGCATGCGCCAGCGAGTAGCCACTCATGGTGAGCAATTCCAGGGCGTTATCAAAGGTGGCTGTGTCGCTTTGGCCTTCAAAAGTAATGGGGTAGAGCTTGGGCAAGTCGTCACCCAATACCGGTGATTTCATCACCCCTTCACGGGCACGCATCCAATTGAAATTACCCTTGACCGTATTGATTTCGCCATTGTGGGCCACCATGCGATAGGGATGGGCCAAAGGCCACTCCGGGAACGT
>JBEIRS010000255.1:0-2537 GCA_040375795.1 Methylibium sp. | reverse complement strand
TTTGGGTGCCCTTCATAAAGCCTTTGCCATAAATACCCCCAGATCCTATTGCAATCATGCCTTGAATGGTATGAAAGCCTTTCCCGAGAGGGTCTTTGGTGGGGTCTAAAAGCGTGCATACACGGTTTTTTTGGTATTCTCGAATCGGCCATTCAACTTGTGGCTCGCAAATTTGTTCGCCAGTCCAGACCAGTGCGGTAATGCCGGCTGCACTCACGAGCACCAAAGGAATGATGAGCTTCCAGGATAAACCGGCAAAAAAGATCACATAAAGCCCTGCTGAGGCTACCAGTAACGAGGTTCCAAGGTCAGGTTGCTTGGCAATCAGACCGACAGGCAAGGCCAACAAAATCAAGGCGATCATAAAATCTGGAACGGTGATTTTCCCTTCACCGCGTTGAAACCACCACGCGAGCATGAGTGGCATACCAATTTTCATGATCTCACTGGGTTGCGCCACAACCACTCCCAGGTTCAGCCAGCGGGTGGCCCCTTTTTTAGTGATACCAAACAGGGCAACTGCAATCAAAAGCAGGACACCCAGGGTGTAAATCGGTACAGCCAACGCCATGATTCGCTGAGGGGGTATTTGCGACACCATAAACAGCAATGCGGCACCGATCAGCATGTTGCGGCCATGATCCACAAACCGTGTTCCGTGGTCAAAACCGGCTGAGTACATAATGACCAAACCACAGGCTGCCAACAAAAAAATAGCCAATAGCAACCAAGGGTCATAACCCTTGAACATGGGAGTCAGCCTTTGCCGCAAGCTTGGCTTGGCAAAAATGACACTCAAGGTTTGTCTCCTTTGTTAAACGCAGGCTGCGTTGATTGGCGTCGAGGCTCTGTGCGCAGAGGGGAGGGTGGCTTTTGAGAGGGACCCGGAGCCTTTTTAGAAGGCAACGTCAAAGATTGATGTGGTTTTTGTGTGCCCGATGACGCCACCGGAGGCGCCACAAGAGAAGCCTTCATGAGTTCAGGCTCACCCGGAAGAGGAATGGTGGAGGCATCACGTGGTAAACCGACCGGGGCTGCAGATTTACCTTGTTGCGTCAAGGCAATGTCTTCTTCGCTGGGATATTGCCCCAAAAGAACATAATCAAACACGCGCCGCGCAATAGGGGCGGCGGCTGCCGCACCAAAACCTGAATTTTCAACCACCACCGCCAATGCAATTTGAGGGTTATCAAGGGGTGCAAAGGCGATGTAAAGAGAGTGGTCGCGTTTGTGTTCTTCAAGTTTGGCCGCATTATATTTTTCATTTTGCCTGACGCCAACGGCCTGCGCGGTACCCGTTTTGCCACCCGTCATATAAGGGGCACCCATAAATACCCGTGTCGAGGTTCCCTCTCGGGTGACACCGTGCATGGCTTTGGTGATCACAGCCACATGTTCTGGCTTGAGATCCAGGGGGGGCAAAGCGGCACTCGAAATGATATTTTTTTCATCGGTGACCACATTTTGAATTTCCCGTACCAAGCGAGGTTTGAAGCGTTGACCTGAGGTGACCAGGGTGGATGTGGCCGTGGCCAGTTGCAGCATCGTGAAATTGTTATAGCCCTGGCCGATGCCCAAGGAGATGGTTTCACCGGCGTACCACCGTTGCTGTTCAGGTTTTTTGTATTTTTTGCGTTTCCAGGTGGTTGATGGGAGATCGCCAGTGACTTCTCCTTTGACGTCAATGCCCGTTTCTCGGCCAAAACCAAAGGGTTCAAGTTGATCATGCATCAGATCGACGCCCATGTCATTGGCCAGTCGATAATAATAAACATTACTTGATTTGACGATACTGCGTACCATATCCACGGGCCCCAGGCCTTTATCGCCATGGCTGCGGAACGTATGATTGCCAAACTGAAAAGTGCCGCCATCAAGGGTGATGTCGCCAGGGTTTCGTTTGCCTGAGCGCAGGGCGGCCATGGCCATGAAAGGTTTATAGGTTGAGCCTGGGGGGTAAGTGCCGCGCAAAGCTCGATTGAGAAGCGGTTTGTCAATAGATTCGTTGAGTTCCCGCCATGACTCGAGATCAATGCCATCAACAAATAAATTGGGGTCAAACGTAGGCTTGCTGACAAAAGCCAGTACTTCGCCAGAACGAGGATCTATCGCCACCAGTGCCCCGCGGCGATCTCCAAAAAGCCTTTCAATCAGGGCTTGTAACTTGATGTCAATTGAAAGTACCAAAGTATGACCGGGGGTGGGTGGGCTGCTTCTGATGCGTCGAACCGGGCGGCCGCCAGCGCTGGTCTCGACTTCTTCATAGCCTGTTTCTCCATGAAGTTCACGCTCATAGCTTTGCTCTATGCCGAGCTTTCCGATGTGATCTGTGCCTCGATAATTGGCTTCGTCTTCGGAGCCTTCGATCCGGTCTTTTTCAGCTTGGTTAATGCGCCCGATATAGCCAATGACATGGCTTCCTAACTCACCTAAAGGGTAATGTCGAAATAAACGGGCCTTGACTTCAACGCCTGGAAATCGAAATCGTTGGGCCGTGAATCGGGCGACTTCCTCGTCGCTCAACATATTTCGCAGCG
>JBEIRS010000225.1:0-2957 GCA_040375795.1 Methylibium sp. | reverse complement strand
GCAAGTGCAACTTGAGCTGGACGCAGGCGTGCGTAGCGGGAAAATCGTTGCTGCACTCAAAGATGTTTCGCTGCGCTGGAACGCACAAAGCAGCCCCATCGTGGATGGCTTTTCGGCCACTTTTTTGCGCGGGGACAAGGTCGGCCTGATCGGGCCAAATGGGGTCGGCAAAACCAGCTTGCTGAAATTGATTTTGGGGGACATCCAGCCCACCTCAGGCACCGTTCGCCGTGGCGCCCGCCTTGAGCTTGCTTACTTTGACCAAATGAGAAGCACACTGGACCTCGACGCCACCCTCGCTGACACCATCAGCCCTGGCAGCGAGTGGGTTGAGATGGCAGGGCAGCGTAAGCATGTCATGAGCTACCTGAGTGACTTTCTCTTTGCCCCAGAACGTGCCCATTCACCCGTCAAAACCCTCAGTGGTGGAGAACGGAACCGCATCTTACTGGCTCGTTTATTCGCCTTGCCAGCCAACGTACTCGTTCTCGACGAACCCACCAATGACCTTGACATTGATACCCTGGAGCTTCTTGAGCATTTGCTGCAAAGCTATACAGGCACGGTTTTTTTGGTCAGCCATGACCGACGCTTTCTTGATCATGTGGTAACCAGCACCATTGCCTGGGAAGGAGACGAATCACCCGGCCTATGGCGTGAATATGAAGGTGGCTATCAAGAGTGGCGGGTGCAACAGGCACGCAGCCGGAGTGCTCGCGAAGACACCCTCAAGCACACCAATCGATCTCCACCGGTTGCCGCGCCAGCCTCAGCAAGTCGGCAACCCAGCAGTCGCGCCAAAAGCAAGCTCAGCTATAAGGATCAACAAGAATTAGCTCAATTGCCAGATCAAATTGATGCCCTCGAAAAGGAACAATCTGAATTGCTAGCTTTGCTGTCAGATGGCACCCTGTACAGCAAAAGTCCCAGCCATGCGGCACAGGCAGAGGCTCGCTACAAAGAACTTGATGATCTGCTTCTCAAGGCCATGACACGCTGGGAAACTTTAAGCAACATTAATCTTGGATGATTAACATTCGGCTGTTTTTTCGCTCTCATCCCTCTTTTCGCAAGGAAATATATTCAGCAATACCCGGCTTTTTGCCATTTGATGTTTTGCCCTGGCGCTTCACAATTGGAGATTGGTTTTCACGAGTTTGACTTGAAATCCAAATTTAATCCTCAAGTTCTTGTCCATCGGTTCGAAAGTCCAAAAGGATGATTGATCCAGCGTGTAAGCCGTATGGAATCTGACACATGCAAGATAAACAAAATTTGCCGTTCATTGACATAGATGATCTGCGTATTGGGGTTTTTATCCACCTTGATTTGGGCTGGATGTCACACCCTTTTTCAAAATCGAGTTTTCGCATCCATTCGATAGAACAAATCGAAACTTTGAAAGAGCTGGGGCTCAAGCGTGTTCGTTGGAGTCCCACTGACAGTGATACGGAGCTTATCAAACCCCACTCAGATCTCGATAAGCCTTCTTCAAAATTGGCTTTGACGCCGAAAGATCCGGCTTTTTCATCAGAGGCTGCGTTGGCCTTGAAATTGGCCCTGGAAGAACAAAGGGCAGCAATTCAGGCTTGCGAAAAAAGCTTTGCTCATGCCACGGAAACTTGCGCCCTGATCACCGACATGGCAGCGCGCAACCCCGTTGAGGCCGCAGAGCGAGCCCGCACACTGACCAGTGAAATGGTCAACGGAATCACAAAGCACCCAAATGTGTGTATTCGATTGTTAAACGAGGCAGCAGGCGATCGAGCCTCCATGCACGCAGTCAATGTGATGATTTTATCGTTGCTGCTGGCTCGTTGCCTGGGTTGGGGCTTGACTGACATGACAGAAATGGGAATTGGCGCCTTATTACATGATATTGGCAAGCTGGATCTAAATGACCGATTCCGATACCGTGACCCCAGTTTCACCGCTGCCGAAAATCGGGCCTATGATGAACATGTGTCGTTTGGAATCAGTCGGGCTCGCAAAATGGGTTTGTCATCCATTGCCACCCTGGTGATTGCTCAGCATCATGAAATGTCTGATGGATCAGGAACACCACTGCACCTGATCAACGACAGGATTGCCCTAGCGTCTCGGGTGGTGGCTTTGGTCAATCGCTATGACAATTTATGCAACCCACACATCATTTCCCAGGCATTGACACCTCATGAGGCAATTGCCCATATTTATGCCCAAAATAGCTTTAAATTTGACTCCGTGATTCTCTCGGCCTTTGTCAAAATGATGGGGGTCTATCCTGTGGGTTCCATGGTTCAGCTCAATGATGGACGGTTTGCGATGGTCACGTCTGTGAATGCAAGCCGATCTTTGCGCCCCTTTGTCCTGATTCATGATACCAAAGTCCCCAGAAATGAGGCTTTGATTGTTGATTTGTCTCAGTGCCCAGAATTGAGCATTCGCCGCAGTGTCAAACCGCTGTCTTTGCCTGCTGAATCAATGATTTACCTCTCACCTCGGCAACGAGTGGCTTACTTTTTTGAATCCTCCCGGATTCCTAACCCTGAGATGGAGGCTGCATGAGCCGGCGTCACCCTTCCTTGGTTCTTGAAACATCTTGGTTTAATGCTGTCATTGAATGTTTTCCTGACGCTGTTTTCCTGGTCAATGCGCAAGATTTCCGGGTGGTTTGCGCCAATCCATCAGCAGGGACAATATTCGCTTGTGAACCGATGCTGCTGATCGGAAAACACATTCAAGAAATATGCTCTTCAATCGAAGATGCAGCTTTTTGGCAAGAAGTGGCTGAATGGAACATGGGGCTATTGGGCGAGGGGCCTGAGCCCTCCATCGATTCTGAAACAACGCTTCAACGGCTTGATGGAAGCACTCTGCATGCTGTGCGTCGTGTGCGTTACTTGAGTTTTCGTACTTCTCAAGCTGGCTTTATGGTCATTGTTCATGATCGAACTCATCAGCGTGAATTTGAGGGG
>JBEIRS010000016.1:0-11490 GCA_040375795.1 Methylibium sp. | reverse complement strand
TCTTCGGGTTGAGCTCCAATAATTTTAATATGGGGCTGACGCGCTTTTAAATAACGCGATGTGCCGGTGATGGTTCCGGTGGTACCCATGGCGCTGACAAAGTGAGTGATTTGCCCCTGGGTGTCGGCCCAAATTTCTGGGCCCGTGGTTTCAAAGTGCACCCGTGGATTGTCTGGATTGGAAAATTGATCCAAGATGCGCCCACGACCTTCACGTTGCATTCGCTCGGCCAGGTCACGGGCGTATTCCATGCCTCCAGATTTTGGCGTGAGAATGAGCTCAGCACCAAATGCTTTCATGGTTTGGGCTCGTTCAAGGGAAAGGTCTTCGGGCATGATGAGTACCATCTTGTAACCACGGATGGCGGCGGCCATGGCCAAGGCAATTCCTGTATTGCCTGAAGTGGCTTCGATCAGCGTATCACCCGGCTGAATATGGCCACGTTCTTCGGCCTTTTGAATCATGTAAATGGCGGGCCGGTCTTTGACGGAGCCAGCTGGATTGTTGCCTTCAAGCTTGGCCAAAATGATATTTTGACGCTGGGCATTTTCAGGGCCTGGAATTCGAACGAGGCGAACCAAAGGCGTTTTTCCGATGGTGTCTTCAAGGGTCAGGTAAGCGGGTGGTTTGATCAACATCGGGGTATTATGGGCTTGGCCTGCAAGATGTGGCAAGACTTAGGCAACGAGACACTGGGGCTGGGGTTTAGTGGCGGGTGGTGCTAAGTTCTTGCCAGAGTTCTGTGTAAATGCGGTAGCGCGAGGGACTTAGTTTTCCTTGATCGAGGCCGGCTCGTACGCCACAGCTTGGCTCGTGCTGATGTGTGCAATTATAGAATTTGCATGTGGTCGTCAACGGGGCCAAATCTGGCATGAGTGAGGCCAAATCTGGGCCTGAAATTTGGTGTAGGCCAAATTCCTGAAAACCGGGTGAATCAAGCAGTGCGCTTTGTCTGTACTCATCCAGCCAGTGCCATTGTGTATGCGTGGTGGTGTGTTTGCCTGATTGCAGTGCCTGTGAGAGATCTCCTACCGGAGCCTGCGCCCCTGGGGCCATGAGGTTAATCAGGGTGCTTTTCCCGACCCCGCTTGGGCCAAGCACCAGGGTGGTTTTTCCCTTGAGTTGTGTTTGTAGCATCTCGAATGCTGCATCAGGATCGGTTTTGAGGCTCATTGGAAGCACGCGGTAACCCATGGCAAGATAGGGCTGCAATCGAAGTTCCGCGGCGTCAATTTCGGGCTGATCTGTTTTGTTCAAAACAATCTGGACCTGAATTTTGGCATGTTCAGCGGCAATGAGAACCCGTGCCAGCTGTGATTCGCTGAACACTGGCAGGCTGGCCACCATCACCAGGATTTGATCAAGATTTGCAGCGAAAGCTTTGGTTTTGAAAGCATCTTGGCGGAACAATAAATTACGCCGAGGCTCGACCTGCTCAATCACCCCTTCTGTTGCGGACGGGTTGGTGGGTAGCCAGCGTACACGGTCTCCAACAATGCAGTCACTTTTTTTACCACGGGGGCGGCAAGATATGCGCCGACCTTCAGGGGTTTCAAGAAGGTAGTGCCTGCCAAAGCCTGCCACAATCAAGCCTTGGTCAAGTGCGTGTAATGCGGGCATGAGTCATCAGGGCCAAAGTGCATTCACTTTGGCGGCACAAATAAAATCATTCATTGAAATGCCCCCAATCGAGTGAGTGTCAAAACGAACGACGCAGCGATTGAACGTGACGGTGAGCAGGGGGTGATGGTCTTCTTGGTGACAAACCCAGGCCAAGGCATTGATGAACGCCATGGTTTGATGAAAATGCGCAAAATCAAAGGACTTTTCCAGGGCATGGTTTTGCCACTGCCAGCCATTGAGCTCAGGATATTGCATCAGTATGGCGTGGGTTTCTTGTTCAGACATGGCCAACACACCCTGCAAAGGAGCACAGTGCTGTTCAGACAAACGCTGGGGTTGATCATGGCTCAAGGAGCTTTTTTTATAGGAGTCAGTCATGGAGCCGGGGGAGTGATCAGTGGGCAAGGGTCGTGGATGCTGAACGTGAACGCTGTGCCCATATGATCAGCCCAACCCAGGCCGCAGCCAAGAGCAAAAACAGCCCCAGGCTCCAAAATTCATAAGGTAGGCCAAAAAGGTCAACTGCAGCTTCGGCACAACTGGCCGTGGCTGAAAACATGCTGGGCCAGAGTGCATCAAGGGCTAAAAAAGAAATGATGTGATCGGCCAGTGTCATGACACAAGACTGTTGTGTGGCCACAAAATGTTGCCAGTGGGCCGCTTTTGCGCCGCCCAGGGCCGTCACCAGGCCGGTCAGCGACATGGCTGTCAAAGCCCAGGGCCTTTTGAGCAGCCACCAGGCTGCCAAAGACTGTAGGGCCATCAAGCCAAAAATGGCCCGTTGTAATACACACCAAGGACAGGGTTGCATACCGAACAAATGCTGAGAAACCCAGGCTGCACCCAAAGCGGCAATGCAAAGCACGCCGATAGATAAAACCATGAGACGTGATGGTTTCAAGTGGTTTCAACCTCTGTGATCAGTTCAATTTCAAGGCAGGCACCCAGGGGAATTTGGGCCACGCCAAAAGCACTGCGGGCATGCGCACCACGTTCGCCAAAAACCTCACTGAGCAAATGGGAGCAACCGTTGGTGACCAGATGCTGCTCGGTGTAGTCTGGGGTGCTGTTGACCAAGCTGAGCACTTTGACGATCCGTTTGACTCGATCAAGGTTGCCAATGGCAGCATGCAGGGTGTCCAAGAGATCAATGGCGACTGCGCGGGCCGCTTCCTGGCCGCTGGTTGTATCGATGTTTCGACCAAACTGGCCCACCCAAACCTGTCCATTTTTTTTGGCAATATGCCCAGAGAGAAATACCAAGGGCCCTGATTGCACAAAAGGAAGGTAAGCAGCAGCTGGAACGGTCGGTGGTGGGAGATCAATGCCCAACTGCCGCAGGCGTTCATAGGCTGAAGAAGAGGTTATCATGGCAAAAGTGGATTGGGAAAAAGTGCAATGATGCCAGTGTAAGTGCTCCACTCACCTGCAAAAGGTGACAACCCATGCGATCATTTTTGCAGGGCTTTCTTCAATACGTGCAGTCGCAGAATGACATAAAGCACCCAAATGAAACTTGGCATGCCATTATTCAATGGCTTTGACCATGTCTTCCACCACTTTTTTGGCATCACCAAACACCATCATGGTTTTGTCCATGTAAAACAATTCATTGTCTAGGCCGGCATAGCCGGCAGCCATGCTTCGTTTATTGACGATCACTGTTTTGGCTTTGTACGCTTCCAGGATAGGCATACCATAGATGGGGCTTCCCTTGACATGTGCAGCGGGGTTGACGACGTCATTGGCGCCCAAGATGATGGCAACGTCAACTTGGCCAAATTCACCGTTAATGTCTTCCATTTCAAAGACCTGTTCATAGGGTACTTCAGCTTCGGCAAGCAGCACATTCATGTGGCCTGGCATACGCCCTGCAACAGGGTGAATGGCATACTTCACATGGATTCCTTTGGCGGTGAGTTTGGCTGCCAATTCTTTGACGGCATGTTGCGCGCGTGCCACTGCAAGCCCGTAGCCTGGGACAATGACCACGGTTTCAGCGTTACCAAGCACAAAAGCCGCATCGTCTGCACTGCCACTTTTGACGGACCGCTGAACAGCCGACCCTGCGGTGATTGTGCTTGCATCTCCCCCGAAGCCGCCTAAAATAACATTGAAAAAAGAGCGGTTCATGGCTTTGCACATGATGTAGCTCAAAATGGCACCTGAAGATCCAACCAGGCTTCCGGCAATGATGAGCATGGAGTTGTTCAGTGAAAAGCCAATACCTGCGGCGGCCCATCCCGAGTAACTGTTGAGCATGGAAACAACCACAGGCATGTCAGCGCCGCCAATGGGAATGATGATCAGCACACCCAGAATAAAAGAGAGGGCCAGCAAAACTAAAAAGGTGGGCCAGTCTCCTGCAATCATGAAATAAAAGCCAAGGGCCAAAGTTGACAGCCCCAGCACCAGGTTGAGAGCATGTTGTCCGGCAAATTGAACCGGAGCCCCTTGAAAAAGGCGAAATTTGTATTTCCCTGAGAGCTTTCCGAAGGCAATCACGGAGCCACTGAAGGTGATGGCGCCAATGGCGGCCCCCAAAAAAAGTTCAAGCCGGTTGCCGATCGGGATATTGGCGCTGGTTTGTGCAATCCCAAAGGCTTTAGGCTCAAGTACTGCGGCGATGGCAATAAAAACTGCAGCCAAACCGATCATGCTGTGCATGAAAGCCACCAATTCAGGCATTTTGGTCATTTCAACCCGCTGGGCCATGATGGCCCCAGAGGCTCCACCAATCAATAAGCCCAACAAAACATAAGCCAGGCCCTGAAACGATTCTCCGGCAAGTTGATAAATCAAGGCGGCAGTGGTAAGCACAGCAAGGGTCATGCCGACCATGCCAAAAATGTTGCCCCGAATGGAGGTGGTGGGGTGGCTCAGGCCTTTCAGTGCTTGGATGAAGCACACGCTGGCAGCCAGATACAGCAGAGTGACGACATTGGAGCTCATGAGCAAAATTCCGAAAAAGGGGAGGGGCCATCATGCTTTCAAACAGAAAGCCCAAGGAGGGGTCAGTGCGTGCTGGGAGTTTTCTTATCTTTTTTCTTGAACATGTCGAGCATGCGCCGTGTCACGAGGAAGCCACCGAAAACATTGACGGCGGCCAAAGCCACAGCCAAGACCCCCATGCTTTTTCCCAAAGTGGTTTCTGTGAGCGCAGCAGCCAGCATGGCTCCTACGATCACAATGGCTGAAATGGCATTGGTGACGGCCATCAGGGGCGTGTGCAAAGCGGGGGTGACAGTCCAGACAACATGGTAGCCGACATAGATGGCCAGGACAAAGATAATGAGGTTGGTGACGGTATGAGAGATTTCCATGGTGAATGTTTAAGGGCTGGGATGGAGGTTGCAGGATGAGTGAAATTGACGGATTTCTTTGACTTGATTGTTTTCGTCAAGCAAGACAACCGTAGGCTGATAGGTGCGAATTTGCTCATCGGTCATGGGGCCATAGGTGCAGATGATGAGGAGATCGCCAACCTGTGCTCGCCTGGCAGCAGCACCATTCAAGGAGATCACGCCGGACCCGGGGAGTGCCTGGATGGCATAAGTTGAAAAGCGCTCGCCGTTGTTGATGTTATAAATTTCGATGCGCTCGAACTCTTGAATGTTGGCTTGCTTGAGCAGATTGGCGTCAATACCACAAGAGCCTTCATAATGCAGGTCGGCTTCAGTGACTTTGGCGCGATGCAACTTGGCGCGCAGCATCATCCTGCTCAAAGGGCCTTGGAGCTTGGTGTTTGGGAAGGGGAATGCACCGCTCATGGCCGTTTTACTTCACCTTGTTGGGTCATCAGGCAAGCCATCACGATATCATCCTCAGGAGGGATGCAAAAGCGGCCGTCTTTTGTCAGGACAAGTTTGAGAAATTCCAGAATGTTCCGTGCGTACAGGGCGGAGGCATCTGCGGCAACAAGTGCCGGTAAATTGGTTTCACCGACAATTGTGACCCCATGTTTGATGACCGTTTGACCGGATTCTGTCAGGGGGCAGTTCCCTCCGGCGGGTGCGGCAATGTCGACAATGACAGACCCTGCTTTCATGGATTGAACCATTTCAGGGGTGATCAATACCGGAGCGGATCGGCCAGGGATCAATGCCGTGGTGATCACCACATCGGCTTGGGCCACACGTTTTGTGACTTCCAGGCGCTGGCGTGCAAGCCAACTTTCGGGCATGGGGCGGGCGTAGCCACCAACACCTTCAGCCGCTTGCTTTTCTTCAGCGGTTTCAAAAGGCACATCAATGAATTTGGCCCCAAGCGACTCAACCTGTTCTTTCACGCTGGGCCGTACATCGCTGGCTTCAATCACAGCGCCGAGGCGTTTGGCGGTGGCGATGGCCTGGAGCCCCGCCACGCCCACACCAAGGATCACCACTCTGGCGGCCTTGACCGTTCCAGCGGCCGTCATGAGCATGGGAAAAAAACGTTGATAGTGATGAGCAGCCAGGATCACGGCTTTGTAGCCTGCAATATTGGCTTGGCTGGAAAGAACATCCATGCTTTGAGCGCGTGTGGTGCGCGGCGCTGCCTCCAGGGCAAAGCTCGTGAGCCCGAACTCAGCGAGGCGCTGGAGGCCCTCGCGATCAAAAGGGTTGAGCATGCCGACCACAATCGAGGACGGTTGATAAAAACGCAATTCCTCCGGGCTGGGTGCGCGAACTTTCAACACCAGTTCACAGCCATGGGCGCTGGCTGCATCAACAATTTCAGCACCAACGGCAGCATAGGCTGAGTCAGGGGCGCTGGCAGGCACTCCGGCACCCGATTGAACGCGAAGAATGTGGCCTTGACTCACCAGCTTTTTAGCTGTTTCAGGGGTCACTGCAACACGGCTTTCTCCGGCCGCCGTTTCTAGCGGAACGCCGATCAACATAGGTATCTCCTGAGCAAAGATGGCAAATAACCCTTTAGCATAAGCGATTCACGCCCACATGGGCTGCTGATTCGCTGTTTTGTGTTTGATCATTAGAATGATTCAGGCGACATCACGCACAGTTGACTGGATCACAGATCCCATTAAAACAAGTACCAAAGAAACATTTTCCCATGAAAACAAGCACCAAATTGATGGCGGCTCTCGTATTTTTGGCGGTGGTTGCGGTGGTTGTGGTCCTTGGGTTCGGAGTCAAGGTGGGATCGACACATCGTCCGTCTGTGGCGGAGGTGGGCAGCCCAGAGGCCTTTGCCATGGCAGGGTGCAAGCCGGGTTTATTTGATGGAGCGCCTGCGGTGACGGTCATGTTTACTCAACCTCTGGCACGTTCCCAGGCCTGGGGGAAACTGATCAAGGTGTCGATGTCAGGCGGTAAAGAGAGTGCCAAACCGGTGGATGGGGGGTGGGTGCTTGGAGACAACCCGAGGGTGCTTTACCTTCCCTATGTCAGCCCCGATCGGGAATATCAATTGGAATTGGCAAGAGACATTTCTGCCGCAGGTTCAGGCACCTTGGCCACAGTGCAGCAGTGCACGGTAAAAACCGAGGCCATGCCCGAGTCATTTTACTTCGCCAGCAAGGGGGTGGTGTTGCCCGCAGGGCAAAATGGGGGCTTGCCGGTGGTGACAGTGAACATGCCAGAGGTGGATGTTCAGTTCTTGCGCGTGAATGACAAGGATTTGCCGCGATTTTTGCCGCGGGTGGGTGAGCGCATGTCGAGTACCAGCCATCCGCAGTCTGAAAATGACAGTGAAGATGGTCTTGACCATGGTGATGCGGCCCACCCCTTGAAGGGCACCGTGCCTGGCTATGACCTGGATGAATTGAGAGATCTTTCAAGCAGTGTCTACATGAGCCGCTTTGTGACTGACTTGCGTAAAAATCGCCGCAATGTGAGTTTCTTGCCCATCGAAAAAATCAAAGAACTTCAAGAGCCTGGAATTTACGTGGCGGTGATGAACCAGCCAGGGCGTTTTGGATGGAATTTTCAGGTGACTTATTTTTACGTGACTGACATCGGTTTGCATGTGCGTCGGCATGCGGCTCAAACCGATGTATTCGCCACTTCACTGAAAAAAGGCACGGCGATTGGTGGACTGGAACTGAGTCTGATCGATGCTTCAGGAAAATCGCTGGCTCAAGTCCAATCTGACTCTCAGGGGCATGCGGTATTTGCTGGGGATATTGCCAAAGCAGTTGCGGTTCTGGCCAGGCGTGGTAAGGAGCTTTCGGTGCTCTCTTTGAAGGCGCCAGCCTTGGATTTGTCTGAGTTTGACATTGGCGGCCATCCTTCGCGTAATCAAAAATTATTCATTTATGCCGGGAGGGATCTTTATCGTCCTGGGGAGCATTTTACGGTGTCAGTGTTGGCACGAGATGCCGAAGGCAAGGCGAGGGCACAGGCGCCAGGGGCTGTGGATGCCCCCTTGACGCTGGTGCTTAAAAAGCCTGATGGCGAGACTGTGCAAACCCAACTGGTGCGGCCCCAGGCGATAGGCTCAGGCTACTACCAGCAGGCCTGGAGGCTCCCCAGCAATGCCCCCACAGGGCGTTGGTTGTTGGAGGCCAAAACCGACCCAGGGGCTAAAAAGCCGAATGCTCAGTGGAGTTTTTCGGTAGAGGAATTTTTACCTGAACGCATGAAACTGTCGCTTGATGCTGCAGAGACTGTGTTGCTCAATGATCAGCCTCTGACTGTCAAGGTCCAGGGTGATTATCTTTATGGCTCTCCAGCCTCTGGTAACCGATTGCTGGGGAACGTTGTGACTGAGCGCTTACGCAGCCCCTTGACAAAAGCCTGGCCGGGTTTTTATTTTGGCGATGTCAACGATGATGTCGTGCGTGAGCGCCAAGCCTTGGAGGAGCTGGCCCTGGATGAGCAGGGCAAGGCCTCGGTGAATGTGCCTTACTCCACTGCCAGTGTGGCTTCACCCATGAAAATCAGAGCCAGCTTCAGCTTGCTAGAGTCTGGTGGGCGGCCGGTGGTGCGCTCTGTCGAACGCATGTGGTGGCCAGCGCCTGTGTTGGTGGGGCTGCGTCCACTGTTTGCGCAAGATGTCGCAAAAGAAGGTGGTTTGGCTGAATTTGAATTGATTCGCGTAGATACGGCGGGTACGCTGATGCCGGGCCGGGGTGTCCAGATGCGGCTGATTCGTGAAGACCGCACATGGTACTGGCGTTACGACGAGGGTCGAGGCTGGCACAGTGGCTATGACGAGGGAGAGGAGTTGATGGAAGCCCGGAGTATTGCCATCCAGAGCCGCACCAAAATCAGCTTCCCTGTGCGCTATGGTCGCTATCGCCTGGAATTGCATGATCCCGAGACAGGCCTGACCTCCAAGTACCGTTTTTATGCCGGTTGGGGGGCCCAGGGTGAAGAGGCTCTTGGTAACCGCCCTGATCGAGTACAGCTCAAGCTGGAGGGGGCACCGTTCAAGCCAGGAGATCAAGCCAAGCTGACAATCACCCCCCCTCACGATGGCGAGGCCTTGGTCACGGTCGAGGGTGATCGCGTTTTGTATCAGCGTCGAATGGCCGTCAAAACCTCGGGGACATCCCTAAAAATTGGGATTGATCCTGCATGGCAGCGCCATGATCTTTACATCACTGCGGTGGCTTTTCGCCCTGGCAGCGCGGGCGATCGGGTGACACCAGCCCGGGCCATTGGCTTGGTGCATCTTCCTTTACTGAGAGATGATCGCAAATTGAAGTTGGCGTTGACTGCGCCGGATAAAACGCTTCCAGAGCAAACGGTGCCCATCAAAATCAAGCTCTCCGATGCCGCTGGCAAGGCGGTAGGAGGGCTTGATCGCAAGGCGATTGTCACTGTTTCAGCCGTGGATGTAGGCATTTTAAACATCACTCACTTCGCCACCCCAGACCCCATAGATTACTTTTTTGGCAAACACCGCTTCGGCGCTGATTTACTGGATCTGTATGGCAAATTGATTGAAAAAATGGAGGGGAACCAAGCCAAGCAGCGCTTTGGTGGAGATTCAAGCATGCGTGACACCCAAAGCATGCCACGCAAGGTTCGATTGGTGGACTTGTTTTCGGGCCCGGTGATGCTCGATGCCCATGGGGAAGCCACGGTGCCTCTGAGTGTGCCCGACTTTAATGGCACCCTGCGGCTGATGGCGGTCGCAAGTACCCCCGACAGTTATGCCAACGCCCAGGCCGAGATGACCGTGGCGGCCCCTCTGGTGGCTGAGTTGTCGATGCCGCGATTCATTGCTCCTGGCGACACGGCGACGATTGCGCTGGATGTGACCAACCTCTCGGGCAGCGAACAGCACGTGGCGGTCAATATTGATGCCTCGGCTCCGTTGCAAATCACGGGGGCCAATGCTCCCGTCAAGTTGGCTGATCAACAGCGAACCGTGTTGCATTACCAAGCTCAGGCCACGGATGCAGAAGGTCTGGCAGCCATCAAAATGACGGTATCCGCTGGAAAAATCAAGCTGGTGCGTGAGGCTGCGCTTCAGGTTCAGCCCGCGACGCCACGGGTACGCGAGGTCAGGCGACTGCGTCTTGATCCCAAGGGCAGCACCAAGATTGATGCAGCCATGACTGATGCACTGTGGCCTGGTTCGGCTGTGGTGGGGTTGACGCTTTCGAACAAACCCCCCATTGATGTCAGCTCGGCGGTTCAAGGCCTGTTGATGTATCCCTACGGATGCCTTGAGCAGACGACCAGTCGCGCCTACCCATTGATTTTTATTGATGAAGCTGGAGCGCAAGCCTTCAAAATGAAACCTCTTTCTAGAGAAGAGCGTGCCTCGCGCTTGGAGGTGGCTTTTGGCCGGTTGGCTGGCATGCAGCAAAGTTCGGGGGGCTTTGGCCTGTGGACAGCTCGCAGCCCTTACGAAGCCTGGCTGAGCGCTTACGTCACTGGCTTTCTTCAAGATGCTCGTGAGGCTGGTTTTGCCGTGCCCGAGAGCATGCATCAACGCGCCATGGCCTCCTTGCTGGAACAATTTCAAAAGGCGCCGGGCCAGCAGATCAAGCCCCCGAAAGATATCCGCCGAGATGCGCAGGGCCGAATCACTGATCACCGTGAGTTGGAAGCGCTGCGATGGGCGCACCAGCGACTGGCGGATGCTGCCCATACGGGCTTCATGTTGGCCCGCGAGCAAAAAGCCCCGTTGGCGACCTTGCGGACGCTGCATGATGAGTATCGAGCCAACGCGCGCTCGCCGTTGGTGCTGGTGCATCTCGGCCTTGCGCTTCAATTGATGGGGGATCAAGCCCGGGCCAAGGTGGCTTTGGATGATGCGATGCGGCTTGGCTATGGGCTGGGTGGAAGTACTCAAGAGTACGGCGATTGGTTGGGTGACTATGGATCAAGGGTTCGTGACTATGCCATGGCTTATGGGCTTTTACACCGCTTCAAAATCAGCCACGCTCGGCGTGAGAACCTGTTGCTGGATCTGCGCGATGATTTTGACAAGAGGCGCTATTTTTCGACCCAGGAACGCTTGGCTTTGTTCCTTGCAGCACGAGCAGCTGGTGCTGGTGGCGATCAAGCATGGCAAACCAAAGTTCAGATTGCTGGCAAGACAGAGGTACTGACTGGCAATGCATCGCAGCAGCGGGCCATTGATGTGGCAGACTTCAAGCGCGGTCTGAGCCTGATGAATCAGGGTGACTCGACCCTTTTTATTGAAGTTGCCGTAGAAGGCTATCCGATCAAACCTCTGCCTGCACGCAACGATCTTATCAACATCGAGCGCAGCTGGTGGACACCCAAAGGTGAGGCAATCACCGGTCGTCAGTTTAAAACTGGAGACATGCTTGTGGTGCGTTTACGAGTAAGCTCCAATCAGTCCATCAAGGATGGGCTGATTGTGGACCGCATTCCGGCCGGCATGGAAATCGAGAATCTCAATCTCAGCCAAGGGGTTCAGGCCAGCGAGTTCAATGTC
>JBEIRS010000031.1:0-10105 GCA_040375795.1 Methylibium sp. | reverse complement strand
GTCACGCTCGGCTATACGCTTCTTTATTTGTTTTTGATTGTTTTAATTCCTTTATCTGCGCTGCTTGTCAAAACCCTTGGCATGAGCTGGGATCAGTTCTGGTTTGCAGTGAGTTCGCCAAGAGTTCTGGCCTCTTATCGCCTGACCTTTGGCGCCTCCTTTTTGGCTGCGGTTGTCAATGTGATTGCCGGATTGCTGGTGGCTTGGGTCTTGGTTCGATACCAGTTTCCGGGTAAAAAAATGATTGATGCACTGGTTGATCTGCCCTTTGCGCTACCCACAGCGGTGGCAGGCATCTCACTGTCGGCCTTGCTGGCCCAAAATGGCTGGGTCGGGAAATGGCTGGCACCTTATGGGATTGAGCTGGCTTTCAATCCAAATGGGGTTGTGATTGCTTTGATTTTCATTGGCTTGCCCTTTGTGGTGCGCACCGTGCAGCCTGTTTTGGAAGATGCTGAAAAAGAGCTGGAAGAAGCTTCGACTTGCCTGGGCGCCAACCGATGGCAAACTTTCTCAAAGGTAATTTTGCCCTCTATCATGCCTGCTCTCTTGACAGGCTTTGCCATGGCCTTTGCGCGAGCTATTGGTGAATATGGCTCAGTCATTTTCATTGCAGGCAATATGCCAATGGTGTCAGAAATCACGCCTTTGATCATCGTGGCCAAACTTGAGCAATATGACTATGCCGGTGCGACAGCGGTGGCCAGCGTCATGTTGTTGTTTTCATTTTCCCTGTTGCTGATCATCAATGCCTTGCAGGGCTGGCAATCACGTCGATCAGGGGGCATGACATGAGCCCGAAATCACTCCAGACGACAACCAAGGCACGGGTTCAACCTGGCACCAATGAACCCCCTTGGGTTCGGGTTCTATTGATCGCTCTGGCTTTGCTTTTCATGGGATTTTTTTTGGTTCTGCCACTGGCCACGGTGTTTTCAGAAGCCCTTCGTCATGGTCTGGATGCTTATCTCCTGGCCTTGAAGGATCCTGAAGCCTGGTCCGCCATTCGTTTGACTCTTTTGACAGCCGCGGTTGCTGTACCATTGAATTTGGTGTTTGGTGTGGCCGCGGCTTGGGCAATTGCGAAATACGAATTTCGTGGTAAAGCCTTTCTCACCACCTTGGTTGATTTGCCTTTTTCGGTTTCACCCGTGGTGGCTGGTTTGATCTACATCTTGGTGTTCGGGGCACAAGGTTGGTTGGGGCCCTGGCTTCAAGCACATGACGTCAAAATTGTTTTTGCAGTACCTGGAATTGTTTTGGCCACTATTTTTGTGACTTTTCCATTTGTGGCGCGTGAATTGATTCCCTTGATGCAGGCGCAAGGCAATGAAGAGGAGCAAGCTGCGATTGTTTTGGGGGCCACGGGTTGGCAAACCTTCTGGCATGTGACACTGCCCAATATCAAATGGGGCTTGATCTACGGCGTTATTTTGTGCAATGCCCGGGCCATGGGTGAATTTGGTGCCGTTTCCGTGGTTTCTGGGCATATCCGGGGGCAAACCAACACCATGCCTTTGCATGTTGAAATCCTTTACAACGAGTATCAATCCGTGGCGGCATTTGCCGTGGCGTCAATGCTGGCCTTGCTGGCTTTGGTAACTTTACTCATCAAAAGCCTCGTCGAGTGGAAATACGAGCGCGAGCTTCAAGCCGCTGCCGAGCTTTCCCCTGAACAGCCTTTGAGCCATGCCCACCCTCGCCTTCATTCACCGCCTCCCCAGGCTGTTTGATGCTTGCCACCCACACACTGACATACGCGAATTTATGAGCATTGATATTCAAGACGTCTCGAAACGCTTTGGTGACTTTCATGCCCTGCGCCAAATCAACCTGCACATAGGGTCAGGTGAGTTGGTGGCTCTTTTGGGGCCATCAGGCTGCGGTAAAACCACTTTGTTGCGCATCATTGCAGGCCTCGAAGCCACCGATACTGGGAGCATCCTTTTCAGTGGTCAAGATGCCACCGATGCCCATGTGCGGGATCGCCATGTGGGTTTTGTATTTCAGCATTACGCCTTGTTTAGGCACATGACGGTGTTTGAGAATGTGGCTTTTGGCTTGCGCGTGAAGCCGCGTAAAAATCGCCCGTCAGAGCTTAAAATCAAGCAGAAAGTTCATGAGTTATTAAGCTTGGTACAGTTAGACTGGTTGGCAGATCGTTACCCTGCGCAACTTTCTGGGGGGCAACGCCAACGTATTGCCTTGGCTCGCGCCCTGGCCGTGGAGCCCAAGGTGCTTTTGCTTGACGAACCCTTCGGTGCGCTCGATGCCAAAGTTCGGAAAGAACTGCGCCGCTGGTTACGGCGTTTACATGATGAATTGCACGTCACAAGCATTTTTGTCACGCATGACCAAGAAGAGGCTCTGGAGGTGGCTGACCGGGTGGTGGTCATGAACAGCGGCCAAATAGAGCAAGCTGGAACCCCTCAAGAAGTCTGGGAGCACCCTGCCAGCCCTTTTGTCTATGGGTTTTTGGGTGATGTCAATCTTTTTCATGGCCGGGCGCATGAAGGGCAGGTTCATCTGGAGGGAGCCACTATTCGCAGCCCTGAGCATCAAAATGCTCAAAATGCTCAGGCTTTTGCCTTTGTCAGGCCCCATGACCTTGAAATTGATCACTATCGCGAAGGGAGCATAGGCATTGTGGCCGAATTACAGCGGGCGATCGTGGTGGGCCCGGTGGCAAGACTGGAACTCTGGCCCCTCGATCCTCAACAACCAGATGGCCATGACCCGCTCATTGAAGCCCACATCGGGGCCGAACGTTTTCGTGCATTGGGCTTAAAAGAGGGGGATAAACTGATCGTGTCGCCCAAGAAAGCACGGGTCTTTTTGCAGAAGCCGTCGGCTTGAATATCAGCACTCCATCACGCTTTATGCTGCCATTTCACCTCTTTTTTAGAGTGTTTCGAGCTGGGTTCGAGGCTTTTTTGTGCCTCCTGCTCATCAGCATGCCCCTGTCAGCCTGCGCCGGCAAACCGAGTGCGTCTCGCAGCCTTGAAGGGTCTTACGCGCCACGGGAAGACGTCATCCGTTTTGCCCAAGAAGTTGCCGAGCGCCACCACCTCGAAGAGTCATGGGTTCGCCATGTGTTACGCCAGGCTTCTTTTCAGGCCGCAGTCACCCGCCACATCATCCCTGCACCCTCGGGTATGGCCAAAAATTGGGAGGCTTATCGGGCCCGAATGGTCGAGCCGACCCGTTTGCGCTTGGGTTTGCAATTTTGGCGTAAAAATGAACGCTGGCTCAATGTGGCCCAGCAACGGTATGGGGTTCCCCCCGCAATCATTTTGGGTATTCTTGGCATAGAAACCCTTTATGGCCAGCAGATGGGCAGCTTTCGGGTTGTGGATGCCCTGACCACTTTGGCTTTTGATTTCCCCACCGGCCGAAGTGATCGGAGTGGTTTTTTCCGCCAAGAGCTCGAACACTTGCTTTTGCTCGCGCGCAGTGAAAACATGGATCCACTCAGCCTGAAAGGCAGTTTTGCGGGGGCTATCGGTATGCCCCAGTTTATGCCCAGCAGCATCAGAAACTATGCCCTGGACTTTGACAATGATGGGCACATTGACCTGCGTAATAACACGGCAGACGTCATTGGGAGTGTGGCCCATTATTTGGCTCAATTTGGTTGGGAACGTGACTGGCCCACTCACTTTGAGGTGACCCCCCCTGCCAATCAGGAGCATCTGACGACGCTTTTGGGGCCAGATATCCTGCCCTTGTTTTCACCTCAAGAGTTCACTGAAAAAGGTGCCCAGCTCCCCGATCAGGCCCTGGAGCACCCAGGCAAATTGGCCTTGGTGCAACTTCAAAATGGGGCAGCAAACCCATCTTATGTGGCAGGCACCAGCAATTTTTATGTGATTACACGCTATAACTGGTCAAGCTACTATGCCATGGCGGTGATCAGCCTGGCTGAAGCCCTCCAAAAAGCACATCATCAGGGGCCCTGATGAAGTGGCTTCAAGGCCCCCAAGACCCATTACCCCCGACACATTTGGCCTGGCCCATTGAATCAGAGGCTCCGGGCCTGCTTGCTGCTGGGGGTGAATTGACGCCAGAACGCCTCCAGCAGGCCTATACACAAGGCATTTTTCCTTGGTATTCGCAAGGGCAGCCCATTTTATGGTGGTCCCCCCCCAAGCGCATGGTGTTACCAGTCAGTGAATTCAAGCTCTCGCGTTCGCTTCGCAAAACAATTGCAAAATTTCACCGCTCACCTCATTGCAAACTGCGCATCGACACTGCTTTCAGAGAGGTTATCACTCACTGTGCCCGCAGCCCCCGAGCGGGGCAACATGGCACTTGGATTGTTCCAGAGATGCTTGAGGCTTATGTCAACCTGCATCATTTAGGCTTGGCACACAGCGTTGAAACCTGGGTTGGTGAAACCCTGGTGGGTGGCCTGTATGGGGTTTGTTTGGGCCGCATGTTTTTTGGTGAATCGATGTTCTCCCACTGCACTGATGCCTCCAAAATAGCATTTGCAGCCTTGGTTCGCTTTTGTCAGGCCAATCAGGTTCCCCTGATCGACTGCCAAATGCACACCGGGCACTTGGCCTCGCTGGGGGCCCGAGAAATACCGCGCCATGAGTTTGAAGCACACCTGGCTCGGCATGTGTATCAGCAAAACATCACCGATTGGACCTATGATTGAGCCTGATGGGCTTGCTTTTTTGACTGCAGGCCTACAAGCGATGCCATTGACGCCCCCGCCAAGCCGTGACGCACCCCAAAGAGCCTCTTTTTCCCCCGCTGCAGTTTTATGCCACTGCACCTTACCCCTGTAGTTACCTGGAGGGTCGAATGGCTCGTTCGCAAGTGGCTTCGCCCAGCCACTTGATTCAATCTGATCTTTACTCCACCCTGGTACTGACTGGCTTTCGGCGCAGTGGCATCTTCACCTACCGGCCTTTTTGCGAAAACTGCAAAGCCTGTATTCCTTTGCGCATTCCAGTGGCCCAGTTCAAACCTTCACGCAGCCAGCATCGGGCCTGGAAACGTCATGGTTCCTTGCAAACCAGAGTGCTTAAACTGGGTTTTTCAGCCGAACATTATCAACTTTATTTACGCTATCAAAACCGCCGTCATGAAGGCGGTGGGATGGACCATGACAGCGTTGATCAATATACCCAATTTTTGCTTCAAACGCGCGTCAATTCGAGGCTTGTAGAGTTTCGCGCCCCCTCACCAGCAGGGCAAGAAGGCCCTGGGATCCTCAAAATGGTGTCCATCCTCGACATTTTAAATGACGGCTTGTCAGCGGTCTATACCTTCTATGACCCCGATGACCTCCCCAGCAGTTACGGCACTTACAATATCATGTGGCAAATCGAACAAAGCAAGCAGATCAATGTGCCTTACCTCTATCTTGGGTACTGGATTCGTGAAAGCCACAAAATGGCCTACAAAGCCAGCTTCCGTCCGTATGAACTATTGGTGGATGAACACTGGGTTCAAGCCGCCCTGGATGCCACAGCAGGCCCTGATCTGTTTTGAGGCCATGGCCTCAGCTTGGCTCAATTGTGCAATTTTCTCATCAAGGACACCATATGGCTTTTCTTCAGGGCAAAAAACTCTTAATTACCGGGGTTTTATCAAATCGGTCGATTGCTTATGGCATTGCGCGAGCTTGCCATCGTCAAGGGGCCGAGCTGGCTTTCAGTTATGCAGGCGAGCGTTTCAAGGATCGTGTCAGCGAACTTGCTGCAGAGTTTGGGTCTCGGCTGGTGTTTGAATGCGATGTTGCTGATGATGATCAAATCCATGCCTTATTTACTGATTTGGGCGCGGTCTGGCCCAGGTTTGATGGCTTTGTCCACTCTATTGGTTTTGCACCCCGGGAAGCCATCGCGGGGGATTTTCTTGACGGTCTCTCGCGAGAATCATTTCGCATGGCCCATGATATTTCTTCCTACAGCTTTCCAGCCATGGCCAAAGCTGCCGCAGGCCGCTTGAGCTCAGATGCCGCCTTGCTCACCTTGAGCTATTTGGGCGCTGTGCGCGCGGTGCCCAATTACAACACCATGGGTCTGGCCAAGGCCTCGCTGGAGGCCAGTGTTCGGTATTTGGCAGCCAGCCTTGGGCCCAGGGGGGTTCGTGTCAATGGTATTTCAGCAGGGCCCATCAAGACTTTGGCGGCCTCTGGGATCAAAGGTTTTGGCAAAATGCTCGATGCAGTCGAGGCGGCTTCTCCGTTGCGCCGCAATGTCACCATTGACGATGTTGGCAATGTGGCCGCCTTTTTGCTTTCTGACTTGGCCGCGGGGATAACGTCCGAGATCACTTACGTCGATGCTGGCTATAGCCAAGTCATGGGTGGCGTGCCAGAAGCCTGACATCAAAGAAAGTCTCTTCTTGCTGCATTCGAGTGACCTGGCGCAAACTGTCGCGTTGGTTGGTGTGAAGTGAATACGGCAAGTGGATGACCCTCAATCGTCATTTTGAGGGTCAAAGCCCCCTCCCAAAACCCGATAAAGACGAACCCAGGCCTGCGCGTGCTCATGGTGCATGGTCAGCACAGCGCTGTAGGCTGCCAAAGCATTGCGCTGAGAGCCGACCCGCTGAGGGCCGCTTTGAATTCCGGCTTTGGCCAGCAAGGTGGTATCAGACACCACTCGCTCCCATTCATGCCGGGATCGGTCAGCTTCTCGCTGACGTTCGCCTGAACTGGCCACGCTTTGCAAGGCGTCTTCAACTTCGGCAAAAGCCTGACGCCAGCGGGCTTCAAATGCAGCAGCCGCTTGTCGGGTTCGAGCCGCTGCCGCTTCACGCTGCCCTTGTCGCAAGCCCCCATCAAAAATTGGCCAATTGAGTGAGGGCCCCAGTGAGCCCACAGCCCCACTCAGGCGGCCCCATTGGGTATAACCAATCAAGGCTGTCAAGCTCAGACGGGGCCAAGCTTCAGCCCGCACCCCTTGCTCGCGGTAAGCGGCTGACAGCCATTGATGATATGCTGCCAGCAAGTCGGGGCGCTGAGCCAGCGTGTTGAGAGGAAGCAAAGCCCATTCAAATGATGGGGCTTGTGGAACGCGACGCTGCAATGAATCCGTCTTGATGTCGGGCGACATGAGCCTTTGAGCCAAAGACCCCGGGCTTTGGGCTGTCAGTACCGACAACACCTGGAGGGCATTTGCGGCTTCTGCACGGCGTGTCGCGCGGGTTGCTACGGCAAACGCCGAGTGTGCATTCAATAAAGCCACCTCGCTCGCGCTGTCCAAGCCTCGCTGTCGGCGCATTTCAGCCCACTCAGCCAAAGCCTGAGCGGCACGAGCATCCCACTCGGCGATTTCTTCTTGGGCCTGGGCATGCCGAAGCGCCAAATAAGCCGAGGCCACGTCGGCGGCCAGGCTGACTCGGGCCTCATGCCATTCGCTTTGACTTGCATTCACCTGCGCCAACGCTGCATCACGCTGAGCACGCAAACGCCCAAAAAGGTCTAATTCCCAGCTGACACCAAATTGAGCCCCATGCTGGGTGACTGCGGTCAGTTCAGGAGCCTGCCGGGATCGGATCCACTGAGCCCCAAGCGCCCCTTGAGGCGAGCCTGCGGCCCCGGCTTGTTGCGCCTCGGCCCGAGCCTCATCCAGACGCGCTGCGGCAATTTGGAGGGTCGGACTGGCTTGCTGAGCCTGCTCGATCAAATCGGACAAAAAAGGGTCTTCAAAACGCTGCCACCACTGAGCCAAGCGGGTCACAGACCCTTCGTGCGGCAAAGGAGCCATCCAGGCATCAGGCAAAGCCTTGATGCTTGAATCAGGCAGCAAAGGCACAGACGTGCCCTTTGTGGTGCAAGCCAACAAAAAGCAGCACGAAAGCACCACCACCGCCGGTAAAAATTTGAGCCTGTATTGGGGACGCGCCGTCCACAAACCTTGTCGCCAGGTTTTTACCTCATCAATATTCATGTGTCAAACCAGCCAACGGCTGCGACCACCGTCCAAATCAAGGGCATGCCCAGTCACGTAAAGGGCATCCAGGGCCAAAAAAATCACCGCTCCGGCCAAATCATCAAAATCACCCAATCGCTGCAATGGAATAGAGGATCGGATGGCTGATGCGCGGTGGGGTTCTAGATCAGGCGGCAATTCAAGAGCGCCAGGCCTGACGATGTTACAGCGTACTTGCGGGGCCCAATCACTGGCCAGGGCCAACATCAGGCCTTCCAGGGCCGCTTTGGAGACGGTATACCAAACATATCCTTTGGCCGGGCGTTGCACATGAATATCACTGATGGCTACGACCGATCTCAGAGTGGGCCTGAGGGTGGTCAAAATTCGAGCATGGGCATCCAGATGAATTGCCCAATCAGCCTGCTGGCGGACAAGGTTTGACAGATCACTCACTTGCCACACTGAGGCATTGCATATACAAATCTCCACACCTGCTTGCTTTAATTCACTGGGCAGCGCAAACTCAGGTTCGGTAAAATCAGCACACCACAGGGATGCTGAGTCAGCTCTTTGGTGGTTGAGTTCCGCTGCCAGCCTCAAGGCTGCCTCCGTCGATCGAGGCGAATGGTGTAACACAACGTCTAGGCCGCGCGCATGCAACGCCCGAGAAATAGCCGCCCCGCCACGCTGTGCAGCTCCCGTGACCAACGCCCGGCGCGCATTCACACGGACACCTTCACAAAAGGCACGTCCGGCCAGGGGCATTCCTTGATCAAAGTGACCCGGGCAGCACGCACCAATGACATTGACTCAATACGATGCTTGATGCGTAGAGCGGGTTCTTCAAGCAAATTGAAGCGCTGCTCATAAAAAATATCCCGCACGACTTGACGCAGCTCACTGTAATTCAAGGTTTGCTCAATACAGCCTGACTGACCGGCCTGGACACCGGCCTGGGGGTCAATATCCACGCTCAGTTGAACCGTGATAGGCTGTTGCCGCCCTTGTTCTGAAGGCAAAATGCCAATCTCTGTATTCAAAATAACGTGAAGATCAATGGTTGACATGGACTTGGCGAATTAAAAAATTTTTAAGGTGTCAAAAAGTTGACTGCCCGATTACTACATGGCGAGCGCCTGGATTTATAAGTGACTGAGCCTCATTGACAAGCATGGCTCGTCATTTTAACAGATGGCTCACAATACCCTCCAACACCCACTGATCAGCCATAAGCGCCTCCGTGGTGCATATTTTGAATGACAATGAAACCGTCAATGGCAGGAGGAACAATCCATGCACCCATGGCCCTATCCATTTTACTTTGCTCACCGAGGTGCGGGCTTACTGGCCCCTGAAAACACCCTGGCTGCGTTTCGGATCGGTGCTGAACACGGCTTTCAGGCCTTTGAGTGTGATATCAAGCTCAGTGCTGACGGCGTTCTCTACTTGATGCATGATGACGATCTCGACCGCACCACCAACATGAGCGGCCCTGCCCGCCTGCACCCCTGGGGGCTCTTATCGCTCCTGGATGCGGGCGGTTGGCATGGGCCCCGCTTTGCAGGCGAAGCTCCGGCCAGCCTGGCGGCCATCACTGCTTTTTGTCGGGCCCATCGGTATTGGCTCAATCTGGAAATCAAACCCTGCCCCGGCCTCGAGTGCAAAACCGCCGAAGCCCTGGCCGATTGGGTAAAAAATCACTGGCCACGGGGCCTGAGCTTGCCCCTCTTGAGCTCATTTAACATGGATTGCTTGGCCATGGTCGCCCAAAAAGGGCCTGAGATTCCCCGGGCATTACTCTGGGCCGCCTGTCAGGATTGGCGTGTCGAAAGCGAAAATCAGCCCCAGCAAGGCGGGTATTTGCCTGCTTTGCAGGGTCATCAGGGCACAATGGGCGCCAAAGAAGGCCAGCAAGCCATACAAAAAGCCATTGATTTAGGCTGCTGTGCATTGATTTTCGAGCACACGCTGATCACCCGCGCACTGATTGATGATACTCATCGCCAAGGGTTGCGCATTTTGGCATACACCGTCAATGACGCTGAACAAGCCATGCGCATAAAATCTTGGGGTATTGACGGGCTGATCACCGATTGGATGGATTGAAAAAGTGGCTTTCCTCTGTCACTCACTTCATCATACTGTGCGCAGTCACGGCAATCAGGGCACAGGCAGGAATCCATCAAGCGCTCGCCAGCACTGACGCC
>JBEIRS010000205.1:0-3292 GCA_040375795.1 Methylibium sp. | reverse complement strand
TTCTCCACGCAGACCTTGCCCCTGATTTGCCCCGATTTCTTCAAGGTGATCCCATTCGAATCCGGCAGGTGCTTTTGAACCTTTTAGGTAATGCGGTCAAGTTCACCGATCGAGGTGAAGTTCAGCTGCGAGTCAGTCTCACAAAAATGTCATCAGGAAACGCTGCGATTGTATTTTCAGTGACGGATACCGGTCCTGGGATTACTCTGGAATTACAAGAACGTTTGTTTCAAAAATTCGAACAAGCTGATCTTTCAACAACTCGTCAATATGGTGGGACAGGCCTGGGATTGGCTATTTCCAAAGAATTGGTTGTCTTGATGGGTGGGTCAATTTCAGTGAATAGTCAATTTGGAAAAGGCTCGACATTCACTTTTGAAATTCCGATGCGGCTTGGAGATCAACCCAAGTTCAGAGACGGAGAAAACCAGGAACGTCGCCATTCTCATCGCCTCTCGGTTTTATGTGCTGAAGATGGCCTCACCAATCAAATGATCATCCGATCTTTACTCGAAGAAATGGGGCATGACGTTGACATCGTGGAGCATGGCGTAGATGCCATCAAGGCTCTGGCCCAACGTGATTTTGATCTTGTTTTGATGGATGGCCGAATGCCCTACATGGATGGCGAAACAGCGGTTCGCTGCATTCGATCTGGAGGTACCTCTGACATCAGGGTTCGATCAAGAGACATCAATATTATTGCCCTTACAGCCAATGCAAGTCAGGAGGATCGAGAGAAGTATCTGGCTGCGGGCATGAATGGATTTTTAAGCAAACCCATCAACGAAAAAGATCTTTTTGAAGAAATAGGGCGTGTGATCACCGTACTTTTACGTTCGGGTCACCCGCTCATTGAGATGCCCGAGACAGCCTCAGAGCCCATGGTCCTGGGGCCACCCACACGATCTGGCGATCTCCACTCCATCCCGGCCCCTTTTGACCCCCTGGAGGCTGCTCCAAGTGATTCACTGTCGTCATGGTCTCACCCCCAAAGAGCCCCCGCTTCGAGATTGCCGGCCTACTCTGGGGATCCATCAAACATGATGCAGCGAATTGCGAAGGCTTTTATCGAGGATGCCCCTCAGCGTCTTGAAGCGGCTCGCATCAATATCATGGCAGGCCATGCCCAGGGCGCAGCCCTTGAGATTCATTCCCTCAAAGGCGCTGCTGCTTATGTTTCGCTCACCACATTACAGAAAAAACTTGAAATTTTAGAAAAGCTGGCGGATTCTGGTGATTTGGCGGTTGTGGCGCAAGGCTTACCTGAGGTAGAAACATTACTTTTGGAAGGTATTTCGTCTTTGAAAAAAATATTGAACCATCCCGCCCATGATTGATCGGTCAGATTCTTTGATCACTGCAAGAAAATGAATTTCTATGATTTTGAAGTAGATGATTCATCTTTGGGGCAGGTTTTAGCAAGTCGTCTGCTTCGCCGCATCGCTCATGGCGCGATGATGATCGTTTGGGTCTTGGCGGCCTCAATGGCTTGTGCCCAGGGCAAGCCGAATTTACAACCTTGCCGCCAGGCAGGGCTCCCCAATGAAGTTCTCTGCGGCATGATTCAACGCCCTCTCAAGCCTGGCGATGCCACGGGGCGTCAAATTCACCTTCACTATGTGGTTGTTCCTGCCTTGTCTCGACAAAAACTCAGTGATCCGATCGTGTTTCTCGCTGGGGGCCCCGGACAAAGTGCTATCGATCTTGTCCCCCAGTTGACAGCACGATGGTCGCGCAGAAACCCTCAGCGAGACCTCGTGTTCATTGATCAGCGCGGCACAGGCCGTTCAGCACCACTGGTTTGTAAAGATGAAACACTCGGAAATTTCGCGGCACAACATGTGGCGATGCAGGTCGAGCGATTGCGTCAATGTCGTGAAGAGATCTCCGGCAAACCCTATGTTGGTGGAGCCGAGGGTTTAAAGTGGTTCACGACCTCCGTGGCTGTGTATGATTTTGATGCCGTGCGCGAAGCACTGGGAGCCTCCCAAGTGAATTTGGTTGGAGGGTCTTATGGCACACGAGTTGCACTCGAATGGTTACGATTATTTCCAGAAAAAATTCGTCGAGTTGTGCTAGATGGTGCCGCCCCACCCGATATGGCCTTGCCTTACAGCAGTGCCAACGACAGTAAAGCCGCATTGGAGTCACTTTTTAAGGCCTGTGAACAAGAAATGGCCTGTGCAAAAAAACACCCTGAATTGCGCACAAAATGGGATCGACTCTGGAAGAGCCTCCCGCAAGCCGCCACCATTCATCACCCGATTGATGGGCAGCCTGAAAAGGTGTCCGTAACCCGAGATTTGCTGGCCTCCTGGGTCCGTGGCCCCTTGTATGTACCTGCCTTGGCTGCAGGCCTCCCAGCCGCCCTGAGCGCTGCCAGCGAGGGGCGCTGGGAGGGGCTGGTTGGGCTTCATGCTGCTTTAAGTGGGCGTCAGGGCTTAGGCACGCTGGCGCTGGGCATGCATTTTTCAGTGATTTGTTCTGAAGATGCGCCTCGGCTTCCTGTGATACCCGAAGCTGCTGAGGAATCCCATTGGAGCCGCAGTGGGTGGCACTTGTATGCTCAAGTGTGTGCTGACTGGCCGCGAGCGGAAGTCAGCCCAGACTTTGTCAAACTGCCCCGCAGCAAAGTACCCGTTTTGATTTTAAGTGGCGGCCTGGACCCGATCACGCCGCCGAGACATGGTCAAAGGGTGGCTGAAGCTTTGGGTCCAATGGCTAGGCATTGGGTATTTCCTAACGCCGGTCACGGATTGATGGGGCTTGGCTGTATCGGAGATTTGATTGTGCAGTTTATTCAAGCCAAAGACGATACTTCGGCACTCGCTATTCATAGCGAGTGTGCAAAAGATATTCCACGCCCCCCGATGTTTGATCCACCCAGGCAGGCACCATGATTTTGATGCCCTTGATAATGCTGAAAATAGGAAAAATCAATAGCCTCATGAAAACTTGTTTGAATGTGTACGCTTGTGACTTTGAACTTTATTGCCAAGGACTTTTAGTGTCTAGTGTCACAAATCTTGCCATATTCGAGGGGCTTGGTGCCCCGGGTGCGGCGTTGCCAATCCGCGCATTGCCGCCAGGGCGCGCTGTGGTTGGGGCCTTGCGCGCGGGGCGCCAGGGTGCTTTCGGTGCTGACGCAGACTGATGTGACGAGACACTAGCTCAGGATGTCCTTGCACGGTGTGGCCAAAAAATTTCACTCAGCAGGCTGGCCATGGCGCGTCAACCGGCCTCCAGTTGAGGCTGTTCGTGATCTCAGTTTTCGGGCCGACGATGGGGC
>JBEIRS010000093.1:0-6035 GCA_040375795.1 Methylibium sp. | reverse complement strand
GCCCCAATCTGAGGCATTCAAAGGGGAAACGGGTTTTTTTTGCAACAAGAATCACCAAGCCGACAGCGAAAAAAGCAAGCACCATTCACAGGGGTCTTGATGGGTTTATTGCCCCCCAAAAACAATCGACCTTGGTACGTGCGTCGGCCCGATCATCGGCGAACCACCGATGATTCTTCACGCTTGATGCCTGAAAAATCAAGCCACAAAGACAGTGAGCGATTGTCTGACAGCATCTGGGCAGACACTGAATCAACCGATGACGCTGAGGCGCACTTGGGGGCCAGGCCTGCTGCACATCGTGCTTGGTACCAAGATTTTTTTTCAGAAGACACAGGGGGCCTCATCCATGCCCGATCTTCTGCATTTCATCGTATTTTCAAGGTATTTTTGGGGGCTCGTGCGGCACTCGGGCTGGTACTGCTGACGTCTTTGCTGCTGTCTGGAATTTTTAGCACCCAACCAAATGCCTTGGTTTTTAGCCTCACTTTGGCCTATGCCCTGCAACCCCTTCTGGCTTGGTCGACCTATCGAGCACGCGGAACATGGGAAACTCGGGGAATCGGGCTGGCGCGTTTAAAATTTCGCGGTTGGTGCTGGACGATTGGCACAGATATTGCCTGTTATCTCAGTTTGCACTATTTGGGCTCTGGCTTGGCTTTGAACCACATGCCCATGCTGGTTTTGCCAGTTTTGATGGCAGGGGTTCTCACTCGTCGCCTGCTGGCCGTCTGCACAGCGGCTTTGGTTGCCTTGGGTTTGCTGGGGCTGGCTTGGCTGGCTTCTTTGTCTGGCTCTTATTTTAACCCCCTCTTACTTGCCCAGGCGGGATTGGCAGGAAGTGGCTTTTTTATTTTGAATGTCTTGGCCGGAGAACTGGCCGGTCGGCTGGCGCGTGAAGAACGAGCGGCCAAAGGCAGCTTAGAGTTGGCGCGTCAGCAGGTGCAACTCAATCGCCTCATGATCGAAGAAATGCAAGACGGTGTTTTGGTGGTGGATCGATCATTTCGTGTGCGGGCGGCCAATCCCGCTGCACGCCGGCTTTTGGCCCCTCATGCCATGTGTTCCCCACCACCTTTTGGCTTGGTGGGTACGGCGTCATGGATTCAACTTGTGTCTTCGGTCGAGCAGGCTTTTGTGACGCATGTGTGGCCCGAGGAAGGCCGTGATATTGAAGTGGTTTTTAGCTCGCATCGAAAACGAATCTTGCGGGTACGAATTCGATTTTCTCATCAAAGCACAGAAAATGCTGACGAAGAGTTCTGTGTTTTGCTCATCGAGGATATTCGTTCGATTCAAGCCCGCAACCGACAAGAAAAACTCGCTTCGATGGGCCGAATGTCTGCCGGTATCGCTCATGAAATTCGCAACCCGCTTTCTGCGATTGCGCAGGCGAATGCTTTGTTATCTGAAGATGCCGTCACACCCATGCAGCATCAATTAACCCAACTGGTTTCTCAGAATGTCGATCGACTGAAACGCATCATCGAAGACGTTTTGGATGCCACACCGTCACGCACCCAGGATACCGCCATCATTGATCTTTGCGAATTGACCGCCCAAATTTGTAGCGAGTGGGCACAGTCTGCTGGCCTCAATGAGGGCGTGAATTGTGCTTTAGAAATCGATTTACCCGATGCCGTCTGCAAGGCATTGTTTGAACTTGATCATCTACGACGTGTCTTGGTTAACCTGCTGGACAATGCGTGGAGGCACAGCACCCAGATGCCAGGTTCAATCAAGGTCCGCTTGAGTGCAACACACCATCATTTGTGGGAACTTTCAGTGGGTAGTGATGGCCAACCCATTCCGGCTGATATCGAGCCGCATTTATTCGAGCCTTTTTTTTCAACCCGCAGCCAAGGAACAGGGCTGGGCCTGTATATTTGTCGGGAACTTTGCGAATGCTATGGTGCCCGTATTGATTACCGATTTCAAGCAGCCCAACAAACAGGTGATCGTGGCCGCAATGAATTCTTTGTACTCATCCCTCAAACCGATGGCCTGGGCCTGTCTGAGCCGATGCCGCTGAAAACCGGCTCCAAGGCCAACCACTCGTGAGCCCATCGATTTATTTATTCACTTGAAGTCCGCCTTCCATGGCAGTTTTTAAACTGAAGACTCCCTGTTTTTCCAATGACTGCACCTTCTGACTTGAGCCTTTTGGTTGTTGATGACGAGCCTGACTTGCGTACTCTCTACGAACTGGCCTTATTGCGCGAGGGCTATCAGGTCGAGACCGCTGGCACGGTCGAAGATGCCTGGTTGATTTTGGAGAGCCGCCGTTTCAGCGTGGTGATCACCGACATGCGGCTTCCAGATGGTACAGGCCTTGATTTATTGCGTCGTATGGAGGGCGCGGGGCGCCCGGAAAAAACGCTGGTCATCACTGCTTTTGGGTCTTCAGAGAATGCGGTCGAAGCCCTCAAGACAGGTGCCTTTGATTATCTCACCAAGCCCGTTGATCTACGCCAGTTTCGCTCTGTGGTGGCTTCGGCCTTGGGTCGCAATCAAAAAGTCAAAATGTCTGTTGAACCTGCTCGTTTGCCCACTGCAGCCTCGATAGCAGAGACTGGCGTTGCAGCCGCATCGTCTCCTGATCCAGTGCCTGTGCCGATCAAAGCCAAACCCCGGCAAGCTGATGAGCATTTTTCAGCCTTCAGCCGGATGGTCGGGCAGTCCCCCGGCTTGACGCAGGTTCGGTTCATGATTGAAAAGGTCGCCAAAAGTATGGCGCCCGTATTGATCCATGGTGAATCTGGCACCGGCAAAGAATTGGTCGCCCGCTCTGTTCATGAACTCAGCTCACGGAGCACACAGCCCTTTATTGCTGTCAATTGTGGAGCCATTCCTGAGCAGCTTCTGGAGGCTGAGTTTTTCGGTTATCGAAAAGGCTCATTCACCGGCGCCCAAGAAAACCGGGCTGGTTTTTTCCAGGCAGCCGATGGTGGAACATTGTTTCTTGATGAAATCGGAGACCTCCCCTTGGCCATGCAGAGCAAGCTCTTGCGCTGCATCCAGGAGCGCGCCGTCAGGCCTGTCGGGGCCGTGTCAGAGCTACCGGTGAATGTACGTGTCTTGAGTGCCACCCACAAAAATTTAACCCAGGAAGTCAAGCGGGGCCGATTCAGACAAGATTTGTTTTATCGACTCAACGTGATTGAACTGGTGGTGCCGCCGCTGCGTGAGCGCAAGGATGATTTACCCGCCATCAGTTCACAGATTCTCGCCCGCTTGGCGCATGATGCGGGCATGATTTCTCCACCTCGATTGACCCCTGACGCCCTGGAAAGGCTGGCAAATTACGATTTTCCCGGCAATATCCGCGAACTTGAAAACCTGTTGCATCGAGCTGTCACCCTGAGTGGGAGCGATGAAATCACTGTCTTTGATTTAGGCTGGACGGAGCACACTCTGAACACAAGCCGCATCAAAGATGGCGATGAAAAGATCACTTCAAACGCAAAGGCCTTGCCAGCCGCTCCCAGTGACTGGAAGGCGACCGATTTTGATGAATCTGAAGATGATTTGCCTCATGACCTTCAGGCGTACCTGGACGACATTGAAAAGCGGGTTTTGCTCAAGGCCCTGACTCGCCACCACAACAATCACAGCGCAGCCGGAGCAAGTTTGGGTTTCTCCTTACACCAAATGCGCTACCGCATGGCTCGCCTTCATCTATTGATGGATATGGATGCTGCGGCAGACACCCCCCAAGGAGCTGGGGAGGCCGCAGGATGATGGGGGATCTCTGATGCGTCGCGCCGTCTGGAACCAGGGGTGGTGGCTTCATGCCAAGCATTGCGCCTCACCTCATCATGGGCCCCGGCCTGAGGGTCAAAGCATCGACATGGTGGTGATTCATTCCATCAGCCTGCCTGCCGGGGTTTACGGAGGGGGCTATATTCGCCAATTGTTCCTGAACCGCCTAAATACGTCTGCACACTCTGAGTTCGAGGCCCTCCAGGGGCTTCAAGTGTCGGCTCATTTTTTGATTCGACGCAATGGCTTGATCATTCAATTTGTTTCCTGTGAGCGTCGCGCTTGGCATGCTGGCCGCTCTGTTTGGCAAGGGCGCAGTAACTGCAATGATTTTTCGATTGGGATTGAACTGGAGGGTTTAGAAGGCTTGCGTTTTGAGAGGCCACAGTATCAGGCGTTGCTGAAATTGATTCGCTCGATTCGGCGGCACCACCCGATTGCTCACATTGTGGGCCACGAGCACATTGCCCCGGATCGTAAGCGAGACCCAGGGCCAGGTTTTGATTGGTCTCTTCTTTGCCGAGAGTTTAAAAGCGCCCATCTGTCTTTTCCTGAAATGCCCTGAGTTTCGCTTTGGGCTTGGAATTCATTTTTCAACTCATCACACCCCCTGACACGCCCGTGCCTAGCCTCCTGCCCCCCTTCATTGCTCCCACTCAGTTTGACAACGCTGCGGCTGCACTCACACAAGTGGAAACCATTTATCAAAATAGCCTGAACCATCTGAGAGGCGCCCTCAGCCGTTTTGTGGCAGGAGAAGCCTTGACAAGCCATGTGCGGGCTTGCTACCCATTTATTCGGGTTCGAACCGACACCGTTGCCAGGGCCGACTCCCGGCTGAGTTTCGGATTTGTTTCCGGGCCGGGCATTTTTGAAACCACCTTGACCCGCCCGGATCTTTTTCATCACTATTACCTTACCCAATTTGAACTGTTACTGCGCAATCATCAGGTCAAGCTGGAAATTGGCACCAGCACGCAACCCATCCCAATTCATTTTTCTTTGGCAGAAAATGACCACCTGGAAGGATCGCTTGATGCTTCACGCCGGCTTCTCATGCGCGACCTCTTTGACTTGCCTGACTTGGCCGCCATGGATGATGGTATCGCAAACGGAACCTATGAACCCGCGCCAGGAGACCCTTTCCCCTTGTCATTGTTCACGGCACCCAGGGTCGATTATTCTCTTCACCGACTGCGTCACTACACTGGAACCGCGCCTGAGCATTTTCAACACTTTGTTTTGTTTACCAATTACCAGTTTTACATTGACGAATTTATGCGGCTCGGACATCAGCTCATGAGCCGCCATGAAGATCACGGTTACGCAGCTTTTATCGAGCCCGGAAACATCATCACACGCCGTCAAGGCTTGCCTGCACCGGCGGCTGACGGGCAAGGCGCACTCCCTCATCGGATGCCGCAAATGCCTGCTTATCACTTGACCCGCCCTGATGGGTCAGGCATTACCATGGTGAATATTGGTGTGGGGCCAGCCAATGCCAAAACCATCACGGATCACATTGCCGTCTTGCGGCCCCACGCCTGGATCATGCTCGGTCATTGTGCCGGTTTGCGCACAACGCAGGCTTTGGGCGATTATGTCTTGGCCCATGGCTATGTACGTGAAGACCACGTTCTTGACGAAGACCTGCCCCTGTGGGTGCCCATCCCACCATTGGCCGAAGTTCAAGTGGCCCTGGAAGCCGCCGTTGCTGATGTCACTCAACTCAAGGGCTATGATCTCAAGCACATCATGCGCACCGGCACGGTCGCCAGCACCGACAACCGCAATTGGGAGCTCTTGCCCCAGCGCACGCCCGAGCGGCGCTTCAGCCAAAGCCGAGCCATCGCCCTGGACATGGAAAGCGCAACGATTGCTGCGAATGGTTTTCGCTTCCGGGTACCCTACGGTACGTTATTGTGCGTCAGTGACAAACCTTTGCACGGAGAAATCAAGCTGCCCGGCATGGCAAACCACTTTTATCGTGAACGAGTTGATCAGCACCTGCGGATTGGCATTCGTGCCATTGAACTTTTAAGAGAACTGGGGGCTGGCCAGATCCATAGCCGTAAACTGCGCAGTTTCGCCGAAGTGGCCTTTCAATGAGAACCTCCAGGGCCTACTGCCAAAAAGTGAGCGCGGTAATACAGCAATTCATCGATGGATTCTTGAATGTCGGCGAGTGCTGTATGGGCTTGGGCTTTCTTGAAGCCCGCCATGATTTCAGGCTTCCAGCGCCGGGCCAATTCTTTCAGGGTGCTGACATCCAG
>JBEIRS010000011.1:0-14563 GCA_040375795.1 Methylibium sp. | reverse complement strand
TCTTGTGATTTATCGCCATGCAGGGCATTGGTGCGTAAACCATCACGCTCTAAAGAGCGGGCCAAACGTGCACAGCCCAGCTTGGAATTTACAAACACAATGACCTGTTTGATGTGCCGATCTTTGAGCAATTGCACGACAGCGGCACGCTTGTCGTCAGTGGCCACAGAAAAAAACCTTTGCTCGACCTTGCTGGCGGTGGTGTTTGGGCGAGCAACCTCGACGAAAACAGGGGTTTGCAAATAACTTTCTGCCAAGCGCTTGATTTCAGGGGAAAAGGTGGCTGAAAAAAGTAGGGTCTGCCGCTTCCTTGGCAAAAAATTCAAAATACGCTGTAAATCAGGCAGGAAGCCGATATCAAGCATGCGATCGGCTTCATCCAGAACGACATATTCAACGTGGTTGAGAATGCAGTTTTTGGCATCAAGGTGATCAAGCAGCCGGCCTGGCGTGGCAATCAGTACCTCGATACCGGCTTTGAGTTCAAGCATTTGCGGCTTCATGTCAACCCCACCAAACACGACCGCAGACCGCAGCTGGGTGTGACGGGAGTAGGTCAGGATATTCTTGGCAACCTGATCGGCCAATTCACGGGTGGGGGCCAAAACGAGCGCTCTGACGGGATGACGGGCAGGGGAAGCGCTGGCATTTTCATGAGTCAGCATTTTTTGCAGCAGCGGAATCGAAAAAGCGGCGGTTTTCCCCGTTCCAGTTTGGGCTGCACCCATGACATCACGCCCAGACAAAACCACAGGAATTGCCTGGGCCTGAATGGGCGTCATTGTTTCATAGCCGGCATCAGCGATTGCGTTGAGTAATTTGACATCCAGAGGCAAGGTGTCAAACCGCATGTTGAGCAGGGTAGAGGGGGCTATCAGGGGTTCATTGGGCCCAAAGGGCCGCTGTTTGTTTTCACTCATACGTCGATTGTGACAGTTGGTGCATTGTGCTTGGTTTGGCAGTTTGCTTTATCAAGTTAAAATAAAAGGTTACGCAAGGGTTTATTTTCGACGCTGTGGCGCCTTAAACTTTGATTTCAATATGATCCTCGTGACTGGCGGCGCCGGCTTCATCGGCGCAAATTTTGTTTTAGACTGGCTGGCGAACACCTCCGAAAGCGTGGTCAACCTGGATGCCCTCACTTATGCTGGCAACCTACAAAACCTGATCTCGATTCAACATGATTCACGGCACCTGTTTGTTCACGGAAACATTGGTGACCGCAGCTTGCTTGATCAATTGCTGGCACAACACCAACCCCGGGCAATTGTGCATTTTGCTGCTGAAAGCCATGTCGATCGCAGCATTCATGGCCCGTCTTGTTTTATTCAAACCAATATCGAGGGTACTTTCATTTTGCTGGAGGCTTGCCGTGCCTATTGGTCTCAATTGCCTCAAGACAAAAGAAAAGCTTTTCGATTTCATCATGTGTCGACCGATGAAGTCTATGGCTCACTCGGGCCCCTGGACCCTCCTTTTACCGAGACAAATCTTTATCAACCGAATTCACCTTATTCTGCCAGCAAAGCAGCCAGCGACCACCTTGTAAGAGCTTGGCACCACACTTACGGATTGCCAACCCTGACCACCCACTGCAGTAATAATTATGGGCCTTACCATTTTCCCGAAAAATTGATTCCACTGATGATCGTCAATGCCCTGGCTGGCAAGGGGCTGCCGATTTATGGGGATGGCCGGCAGGTTCGTGATTGGCTGTATGTTAAGGATCATTGTAGTGCAATTCGTGAGGTTTTAGCGCATGGTCAAGTTGGGCAAACGTATAACGTGGGGGGCTGGAATGAAAAAACCAATCTTGAAATTGTGCACACCATTTGCGCCTTGCTCGATGAAATGCAGCCAGATCCAGCAGGCAGCTATACCCGCTTGATCACCTTTGTTGCTGATCGTCCTGGACATGACCGGCGCTATGCCATTGATGCCCGAAAAATCGAACAAGACCTCGGCTGGAAACCTTCTGAAACCTTCGACACGGGGATCCAAAAAACAGTGCGCTGGTACCTCGACAATAAAACTTGGGTTCAGCACGTTCAAACCGGCAGCTATCGCCAGAAAAGTCATGCTGACCTGTCATACTGACAAGCGCCACCACGGGTGATCATGTGAAAATTCTTTTATTTGGTAAAAATGGGCAGCTTGGCTGGGAACTGCAACGCTCTTTGGCTACGCTTGGAGAAGTGATCGCCCTGGGGTCAACCAGCCCAGCCCCCTTAAAGGCTGATTTCACAACCCCCGAAGCCCTGGTGCAAACCATTCGTCAATGCTCACCTCAGGTGATCGTGAATGCGGCGGCGTACACGGCAGTGGACAAAGCTCAAAGTGAGCCAGAGCTCGCCCGCCTGATCAATGCCACCTCGGTGGGCGTTTTGGCGCGTGAAGCTCAACTCAGCGGCGCTTGGCTGGTCCACTTTAGCACTGATTATGTGTTCAATGGCGAGGGCCACACTCCATGGCATGAAAACTCTCCCACGGCGCCACTGAATGTTTACGGCCAGACCAAGCTTGAGGGCGAAAATGCCATTCGCGCCAGCGGATGTCAGCACTTGATTTTACGTACCAGTTGGGTTTATGGCACTCATGGAAACAATTTTGCCAAAACCATGCTTCGGCTTGCAGCTGATCGTACACATTTGAGCGTCATCGGTGACCAATTTGGTGCGCCCACAGGGGCTGATTTGTTGGCTGATCTGACCGCGCACATGCTCCGAGAAGTTCATCGGCGGCCATCGCTGCAAGGCACTTACCATGCTGTGGCGGGGGGTGAAACAAGCTGGCATGGCTACGCCCAATATGTGATTGAACTGGCTCGTGCCGCTGATTACCCCATCAAAGTCCCTGTGGATGGCATTCAGCAGGTGAGCAGCCAATTTTTTCCCACTCCAGCACCTCGCCCTGGGAACTCTCGAATGAGTACAGAAAAATTGCGAGATACCTTTCGCTTGCATCTACCCCCTTGGCAAACTGGAGTTCAGCGGATGCTGGAAGAATTAATTTAATCCAATAAGGCTTTCCGCTGGAATGCCTAAACCAGTATGCAGCTTGCGAATCATTGCCAAGGTTAACGGGCGACGGCCTGCCAAAATTTCATACACGCGATTAGATCGCCCAATCATCGGCTCCAAGTCTTTGGGAGTTAACCCCGCCTGTTCCATGCGGAATTTAATCGCCTCGATCGGGTCGGGTGGTCCAATAGCGTGGTGCTTCGCTTCGTAAGCCTCAATCAAAATAAGTAACATTTCAAATTGATCGGCTTCTGGTGTTCCCAGTTCGGGCTCATCATCAAAATAAGGCGAAACGGCACGCAAGGCGTTTTCATATTCGGCCTCACTCCTAATCGGCTTAAGTTCGATTCCGTAATTCATCGTTCACTCCATTTCAACGGTGGAGGCATCCACTTGGTCATATGGCTGATGGGTGCCAATAAACTTGATGTACACCACGCCAAATCGGTACGCCACAGCAACAATAATTCTGTGAGCATTGCCCTTGATGTTGAACGCCACACGGTTGTTGGCCACAAAACTCACACTCGCATACTGCCGCTTGATGTCCTGTGGCGTTTGCCATTCGGCCTTGGCCACCTCGTCGTACCAAGACTTGAGGGGTGATGTAATACCGATTTCGGTGGTCGTACTCATCGTGAATCTGTTCTGGCAAGGCTTTCAGTGCTTCCGCAATGGCACCGGGGTTGGCACCGTTCTCGAAATAAATCGTTGCCTTAATCATCATTGCGGCCCTCAATCGAATGCTTCTTTCGCTTGTGGAGTGACATGGGTTCTCTCACCCGTAATCAGCACCAATTCACGGCCCGGAGCTCTTGCCGGCTCCGTTTGAATGCGAACCTGCCTCGTGCAGGAAGCACAAAGTGTGTCTTTGATCTCAATCAAACGGGGAGAGAGATCAGCGCATCGGAAATGGCATTCCCTTCGGCTGTGGTGACTTTCTGTGTGTTTTTGGGCAAGCCAAGTTCGTTCAAGGTTTGGGCTTTTGCTTCATGTCCTCGGGCTAGTCCTCCCTTTGCGGCAATGCTGGCATCCGGCCCAGCGCAAAAACGCCGCATGACAACTCCAGCTAAGCGCTCCGAAATTCAGGGGCCACTTTAAATTACGATGACTCTTAATTTGTTGATCTTTTACAAGCGCACAATATGGTGCCTTCGATAAGTTCATGGAACTTGACTTTTGGGCGCTACTTTCTTGAACGGTTATTACTCCAGAATGTGGTGTCATGAGGGTAAACCCACGCATCAATCGAGGCGAGCTACAATCCCCCTGATGTTAAACCTTCGTGTCACCACTCAGTGACCCACTGCTGTCAATAATTGTCGGCACTCTTTTTTCAAAGCACAGGAGGCATCGCGTGATTGGTATCTCACCTGAGATCGTGCAGTTGGGGCAGTACAAGGTGCAAAAGCGACAAAGCTCAGTTTCGGGCTTGTCGTCTGGGGCGTTCATGACCGTACAATTGCAGTTGGCTCATTCGGCCAGTTTTGCAGGGGCGGGGGTGGTGGCTGGTGGCCCTTACCGAGGGGTTGAAACCTTTCGCGCTGCGGCCACGCTGGCTGAAGATGCTTACGAGCTCAATGCCCTGCAACTCTGCATGGCACCGTTAACACCTGAATTGGCTCCGCAGGCTGCGTATTCTGTGCAGTTGGCCAGACAGGCTGAGCAAGACAAAATGATTGATCCTTTGTCCAACCTGGCCAGCCAGCGAGTTTATGTGTTCACGGGAAGTTGTGACAACGTAGTTCGGTCTTCTGTCGTTGCACAAACCCGTGAGATGTACCGGCTGCTGGGAGTGCCCGATCTTCATCTGGCTTACTCAGACGACGTTCCGGCGGGGCACTCTCTGATCACCGAAAACCCGGAAGACTCTCCCTTATCAACGAACCAGCCGCCCTATTTGAATAATGGTGGTTTCATACAGTCGCATCATATCCTAAACCATATTTACCCAGGTCTGAATGCCCCGGCCCAGAGACTGACGGGCAGTCTGCTGCGTTTTGATCAGACCGAGTTTTTCGCGAACAGCCCTTCAGCCAGCATGGGCCGATTTGGATACGTGTATGTGCCCCAGGCAGTTGAAGAGGGCGCACCCGCGCGGGTGCATGTGGCACTGCATGGATGCAAGCAAGGCTATAGCTATGTGAACTATGTACTGGGCCAAGCCGATGTAGCCAACCAGCCCCCTTATGGTAACCGCTACGTGACCACCACAGGGTACCTTTCAATGGCCGACAGCAACAATCTGATTGTCTTGTTCCCCCAGGCCCAGGGCAGTGATGACAATGCTGCTCAAAACCCTCAGGGTTGCTGGGACTGGTGGGGCTACAGCAGTTTGAATCCGAACTTCCCTGATTACTACTCCCGCAACGCCCCGCAAATTCGGGCCATTCACAGTATGCTCGCTCGCCTAGGCGGCTGATGTTCTTCAAGGAAACTCCTCATGTCTACCACTGACCTCACGGCATCTGCCGTTCGCCCAACTCTGGCTCAGCACAGATCCAAGCCTCAATCCTTCCCGATACGCCATGTGCCCGCATTGAGAAATGCACAGTCCCGGGCTTGGCATAACCTGCAAGCTACATGGCGCCTGGCCCCGGTCAGTTCAGCCCCGGCGACCTGGATGAGCCTTGTGGCTCTCCAGCAAGCCTCGGCCCAAAAACTGCTCGAACAGCAAAACGAATGGATGAACGACTGGCGTGACTGGTGGAATACCGCCCAGCAACTGCCGCGGGCCAACACCGTTTCCAAACTGCTCGAGCAGGAATTCGACCTGGCCCTGCGCATGGTTCAAATTTATAGCAACCAAGCGGTGAACTGGGCCAACCTGCAAGAAAACTTCGAGGTCAACTACGGCCACTGGGCCCATCAGCAAGCCAAAGCCATTGGGGGCGAGTGACAAATCAACCTGGGTTTTTAAGTGGTCGGCCCTGAAAAACCCCTCCAGCTCGGATAAATAGTGGTATAGCAGCCTGTTTGTTGATTAAATTTCCCCGAGTTTTCATGTCCACTCAAGCTTCGTAGTAGTAAGCTTCCAAGCTTGATCGAGGATCTCGAATGTGTCATCATTCAATTCATTAAATCAAGATCATTCAGGCTTTGCGGTTCGTGGGCAGAGGCACATCCACTCATCGTTGCCAGTCAGGCCTAACCCCTCGCTCCATGCCACTCTACTTTGAATGCACCGACTTCGACGAGAAAGGATCCCTGCCGGAAGGGTGGGAGGAGGGCTCCTTCAAGTACTGCAACTTCAGCAATCTGATTATCGACGGCGGCGGATTGGAGGGTGTTCTGGTTGGCTGCATCATCGAAACCTCAGATTGGTATTGGAGCCTCTTCAACACGGCAACGTTCGTAAATGTTGAGTTCAAAAACTGCACTTTTCGTGGTGTGTCTTTCGCAAGTTGCAGCTTCACAGAATGCAAATTCATCGACTGCACGTTTTGCAAAGACAACCTCGGTGGTGAGTGCAGTTTCGATGAAAACCGTTGGTACGCATGTACTCAGTCAGGATGCACGGGCTTCATTGATGCAGTGTCCCAGAGCCCATTGGAGCCTGCATGAATCAAGCGCCTAACCGCTCGTTCAACCGGACGTGCTTCGGCGTGGCTGAGCTGGATGTCATTTTATTCTCACCTGGCTTCGCCACTCTGGCGCACGCCGGTTAACTTAAACGTTAGGCATCAGAAAGTCCGCCCCATGATCTTCGGCATGTTCGGTCGCAAAAAAACAGCCAGCACCGCGGGCGACAGTGACTGGCCGCTCCAGGGGCCACGAAACGAAGCTGCCCTCACTGTTGAAGCAATCATCAACGGCGAATTGCCAATTCTTCGCGTTGTTCACGATGCAAGCGATGGCGGTTGGCAGTTTCTTACAGGCAACCAAGTGGAAGAGCATCAAGCCAAGCTGGTTTCCTTAGGCAGCATCACAAAGCTCGATCCAACCGTACTCGAGCTGGCCGATCTACCGGAAGGTTGGTACGCGGAGCGGAAGTCTGTCGCGTCTGCATGGCAACGGTCGCAAGTAGAGTGAGCGCGCTGATGCCTAACCCTTCCAGCAAGCCCGGTGCAAGGCTCGACGTTTACTCAATTCACTATAACCTCGATGCCCCGTATCCCATCTATTTGGTTGGCAGGAATAATGACTTCGACTTTGAGTACATTGCATACGCCGAAGAAGATTTATGGAAAGAAAATCCGATAGCCACAGAACTGCCGGAGCCGCCGGATAATCTCTGGATATCGATAAAACGCATTGCAGCAAATCGCTTTGAAAACGCCACCTAACCCGGCGCTCAACCCCGCTCCCTTTGGTCGCTGGACGCCGCGCAATAAAGCCGCGCAGCGCCGGTCACCTCTACGTTAGGCCTCACAAGATGCTCTTCTCCGAGTCCGCCGAAGTAATGCAAGGCTGGCCACAGCCAGGCACCGGGAACAACGGCCCACTACTACATTATGGCCGGGGCTCAACGATGCTAGCCTACAACACTCCGGAAGAGAACGTCGCTGTGGTCACAGTTCCACACTGTCTACAAGTCATCTGCGGGCATCCGAACGACGAGGTACTGAACAGTCACCCGCTCTACGGCAAAGGACTCGCCTTCTACTCTGTTCACCGCGTCAAGAACTCCAAGCGTCTCTTTGCTTTGGAGAGGGCAAATTCCGTCCATCCTCGCCATGACGCTGAGACATACCTGAAGAACAAGGAGCACTGGGTATTTACATTTCAAGACGGAACAGTTGAATTCATCGTGCTCGTACTGGGACAGGACGCAATTTCATTCAGGCTTTGCGGTTCGTGGGCAGAGGCAAATGTACTCATCGTTGCCAGTCAGGCCTAACCCCTGCCGTCGTCGCCCGCTTAGCTTGAACGTTATGCGTCATGATGCAACAGTTGTGCAGCTCACCCTTGGTCGCAACCGCCGTTGCGGTTGCGTTCCTGTCGGCTTGCACTGAAACTTTCGACCCGAGCTACGCCACGTTGAGCGAAGCAGTCGACGCTGGCGCCGTTCAACGCGGCTAGGTTCCTGCATGGCTGCCAACGGACGCGACTTCAATCTACAAAGTGCACGACGTCGACACGAATAACTTCATGGTCAAGTTCTCATTTTCGAAGGAAACGAAACTCTCACTACCACCCAGCTGCCAGCCCGTGCAGTTGAGCGTTCCTCCAACCCCACCGTTTCGTCGAGCATGGTGGCCGAATGACGGGCAGGCAAGCTGGCTAGCTACACACCGACATGCCTTTTTTAGCTGCGGAAATACGTGGGTCGCTTTTTCTGGTCTGCTAGGGGAAGCCTTCGTCTGGGGGGCGAAATGACACCTCTCAAGAAACTCCCTCCAAGTGATTGATTTGGAATGATGTTTTCAGGCCGGTGGTGCAATGGGGACCATCTGCATGCCGAGCTTGGCGGCACGTTGAGACAGGGGACGGTGGGGAAGCGCGTCATGTCCGTGCCGACTTCGGAGACGACGGCCATCGCGGTGGTGACGTCCACGCCGTCGATGCGCGTGAGGTCCACACCGCACATCTGGAACAGCTGCGTGCCCACAAAGTCGAACGCGCCCAGCGCCTGCTTGAGTGCGAAGAGGTGCTCGGAGCGCCAATTGCCCTGCAGGCTCTTGGCGATCTCGTCGACGCTGGCGCGCACGCGCACGTTCTTTATCGCGCCCAGCACCTGGGCGTCGCGCTCGCCGGCGACGATGGCGCGCAGGATCTTCTGGCCGGTCTCGCCGACCACGTCGGACAGGACGTTGGTGAGTTGGATGTTCATCTGCGTGAGAGCCTTTTGCATGTGCTGCACATGCAAAAGGCCCTGGCTGCGCAGCAGCATACCGCGCTGGCGGTACAGCGCACGCAACATGCACACCTGCTCGGCTGGCCGGAACGCCCCGAGCAGCAAGCCGTAGGTCATGAGCTGCTGCAACCACTGGCAGTCCAGCACGTCGGACTTGCGCCCGGACACGTTCTTGACGTGGCGCGCGGGCCAGGCCAAAAAAGCCGCGTCAACGAGTCGCTATGGACTACGTTGAACAGGGGCAAGGTCACTAACCCAATGCCTTTCACAAGATGGACTTTCGATTTGCGTTGATCACTGGCGCGGCATGAGCGCTTAGCAACTTTTGCATTAGCTCTGTGGAAGAATGTTCTTTTGCGTACTGCAACTCGTTTAGTGCGATTCCGAGCACCTGCAAGAATTCGAATTTGCCAGAAAGAAGGTTCTGGCTAGAAGGGAAATTCACCGAAGGCGTGAACATCAACGCCTGCAATTCGCTGGATTGGCCATCGACTGGCTGGCCTACTGCGATGCGGTCATACGCGCCGAGTAATGGCCTATCACCAAAGTGCCCAACGCTCAAAAGAAGCTGATAGCAAACGAGCTTTCGCAAAAGAAGCATTGCCCAGGTTGATTGGGTTGAGCATTGCATAAGGAGTTCGCAGCCCAAGCCCGACCATGAAGATGGATCGGGTGATTCAGCATCCCATGCATTTGATAGGCCGGACGAGACGTATAGCCAGTGGTCGCGATGCTCGTTCGGCGGGCATTCAAAGACGCCAATAGTTAGCCATCGCGGGTCCACTGTCTTCGCGCCAAAGATGTCGGTGAACAGTTCCACGCTAAGAGGATAAATACCATTGCCAAGCGAACCAAATACTTGCTTGTAGAGCCGTTCCTCGCGATCGGTCCATGCCGCCTCAAACCACTTTTGCCAGGATTGGTCGTTCATATGCGTGTGGGCCTAATGTTTGAATTCAGCGGCACCGCAAGGCGTCCGCTGAAATGAATGGTTAGCCATCTGGCGCTCGATACGAACGACTTGCGGCGCTTGGGCATCCATAAACATGAAGCACCCACCGAAGAGTGCCTTCTTCCCAAAGTGATCGAACGTATTCTGACCCAGCGGGGTAATTCGGACGTTGTATGTGGCCAACGCTCGCTGATACTGACTGTCGATTTCAGACCAATTCTGCTCAACCACGTCGGCTAACACTACGCTCGCAACGTCGTGGTTGTACTGAACCAGGACGTTGCCATCCTTTTTGATTTTTCGGATTTTCTTTTCGCATTCTGATATTCCCTTCGTTTTTTGCTCGCTTTGGCGCGCTTGTGAGCCCATTTCGGGGCTTTTCCTGCCCCTCACTCCCCCTGCAGACGGATTGGCCCCAAGGTGTGCATGCGCGTGAGCTTGTAGGCGGTCATCGTCAGCACAAACATCTGATCGACTTTCTCCAGCCCCCGCACCATCACCTGGGCCATGTGACCCACCACGTTGGCCCAGCCAAAACCTTGTTCGATCAATTTCCTCTTCTGCTGCGAGATGTCACAGCCCGCCGTGGCCGCTATCGTATCGGACACGGCTGACTTCCTGCTCAATGTGTGGCCCATGTAGCGCAGCTCGCTTGTCATATTGCCCTTGCGGTAGAGCCTGGCATCGCCATCTGTTGTCGATTCGTGCGTGTCATTGTGTTGTCAACTACCGAACCCATTTCTATGGCTCGGGAAATGTCCAAGAAAAAATAAATTAATGCACCGGGCCAAACGGAATGGCGGACTCGCGCTGAAGATAAGGGCAGCTTAAAATAACCAAACCATTCCCACTGATTGCAGGCCATCTTTCTTAAAAAGAAGGCATATTTTTGCACGCCCTTATTTGACAACATGAAAAAAACAGAGGCCCATGATCATGGGTTGTCTCACACCCCCATGATGCGGCAGTATTTGGACATCAAGGCAGCCTATCCAGATATCTTGGTATTTTATCGGATGGGTGATTTTTATGAATTGTTCTTTGATGATGCCCGCAAGGCTCATCAACTGCTTGACATCACCTTGACCACGCGAGGGCAAAGTGCTGGAGAACCCATTCTCATGGCCGGTGTTCCAGTGCACTCTGTGGATACTTATTTGGCCAAATTGGTCAAATTTGGGGAAGCCGTGGCCCTGTGTGAGCAAGTGGGCGATGTTTCCCACTCGAAAGGCCCCGTAGAACGCAAGGTGGTTCGGGTGATCACCCCAGGAACCATCACTGACAGTGAGCTCTTGCCTGATAAATCTGACGCGCTGCTGCTGGCGCTTGGAAGCCACCCACATCAGCGGCAGGGGATCATTGGGCTGGCCTGGTTGAGCCTGACTCAAGGTGAAATTGGCTTGAGTGAATGCGAGGCCAAGGATCTCTCTGCTTGGTTGGCTCGACTGGAGCCCACTGAAGTTTTGGTTCATCGTGATCATTCACAGCAAAATCTCGTGGCCACGGTACTCGCAGCCCAGCGCGTCCCAATCACCTCCCGGCCTGAGTGGCAATTTGATGCCAGTCTCGGCCAGCGAAAGTTATGTGAGCAACTCAAAGTGGCCAGCTTGGCTGGTTTGAATGCTCAAAATCTTCTTGCTGCACACACTGCCGCAGCAGCATTGCTCAGTTATGCCGAGCACACGCAGGGCCAATCATTGGCACACGTACAAAGCCTCAGGGTGTCAAGAGCCACTGACTTGCTCAACCTTCCACCCAGTACCCATCGAAACTTGGAGCTGACGAAAACCCTTCGCGGTGAAAATTCGCCCACCCTGCTGTCCGTGCTCGATACGTGTCAAACTGGCATGGGCAGTCGAACGTTACGCCACTGGCTCACCCATCCACGGCGCGAAAGGGACGTGGCCTCTGAGCGTCATGATGCCATTGATCGTTTGATCGAATGCGGCTTTGAGGCAATACGCCAAGCCTTACATCGTATGAGTGATGTCGAGCGCATCACAGCCAGAATTGCCTTGCGTCACGTTCGACCGCGCGAGCTTCAGGGCCTGCGTCAATGCCTTGAGCAATTACCTCATCTTCTTGAACAACTCCCGCGCCACACTTCTTTGCTGGAGCAATTGGCCAAGGCCTTCAATCCCAACCCAGAAATTCTCGACACCCTGCATGCCACACTGGCTCTTGAGCCGGCTGCCCTGTTGCGTGAGGGGGGCGTGATTGCCTCTGGCTTTGATACTGATCTTGACGAACTGCGTGCCATCAGCCAAAACTGCGATGAGTTCCTCCTTGACATGGAAGCCCGCGAGCGTAGCCTCACAGGCATTGCCAACCTACGAGTTCAGTTTAATAAAGTGCATGGCTTTTTCATTGAAGTCACCCAAAGCCAACTGGACAAAATTCCTCCAGACTATCAACGCCGACAGACGCTCAAAAATGCTGAGCGATTTATCACCCCAGAGCTGAAAGCCTTTGAAGACAAAGCTCTCTCAGCCCAAGAACGCTCTTTGGCACGTGAAAAATTTCTTTTTGAACAGCTATTGGAGCAATTACAAAACCACCTGGACCCCCTGAGCCGACTGGGTCAGGCTCTTGGCACCATTGACGCACTCAGTGCTTTGGCTGAACGCTCGCAAACTCTGAATTGGTGCCGACCTCAGTTTGTACGCACGCCCTGCCTGGACATTGAAGGGGGGCGGCACCCGGTGGTTGAATCGAGGCTGCAAGAAACCGGAGGAGGGCACTTTATCGCCAACCATTGCCGGCTTGATGCGCAGCGCAAGATGCTCATCATCACGGGCCCGAACATGGGCGGCAAAAGCACCTTTATGCGGCAGGTGGCTTTGATTGCTTTGCTCGCCAGCATGGGCTCTCACGTTCCAGCGTCCGCTTGTCGTTTGGGCCCGATGGATGCCATTTATACCCGCATTGGCGCCGCAGACGACCTGGCCAATGCCCAATCGACCTTCATGCTCGAAATGACCGAAGCAGCGGCTATTTTGCATGGTGCTACAGAACACTCCCTGGTCTTGATGGATGAAATTGGGCGCGGCACCTCCACCTTCGATGGTTTGGCTCTGGCTGGTGCAATTGCCAGCCATCTGCATGACAAAAATCGTTCATTCACGATGTTTGCCACTCATTATTTTGAACTGACGCAATTTCCCCTGACCCATGCACATGCAGTCAATATTCATGTGGCTGCGGCAGAACAAGGGGATGATATTGTGTTCCTGCACGAAATTCAGCATGGCCCGGCCAGTCGAAGCTATGGCGTACAGGTGGCTCGTTTGGCGGGTATGCCGGCCAGTCTTGTGCGTCAAGCGCGTGCAAGCCTGGCCGCCCTGGAAAAGCAGCAACAGGCTCATCAAACCCAAATGGATCTTTTTTCTGCCGCCCCCGAACCTGATTCACCACAGGCCTCTTCTGGTGCCCTCCAGGAAGCCCTTGAACAAATCAACCCTGATTTACTTTCCCCCAAAGAGGCTCTTGAGGCCCTATACCGGCTCAAGTCTTTGAAAATTTTAGATGATAGGAGGTTCTTATAAAACGAGACTAGGCAACATCATCAGAGTTTTGCGCCAATGTCTTTGAATACTCAAGTGCCTGCGCATAAAGTGTGTTACGAGGCGCACCGGTGATTTCAGTGGCCAGGGCCACCGCCTGTTTGAGGGGGAGATGTCGCAGTAAAATCAGCAAGGTATCTTTGTGAGTGGTTTCGATTTTTTCCCGATGGCTGGCCGGCAAGGCATGCAGAACCAGTACAAATTCCCCCCGGCTCCTTTGGGCTTGGGCGTCGAGCCACGCAGGAATGTCACCGGCAAGCAGGGTATGCACTGACTCAAACTGCTTGGTCAGTTCGCGGCATAAACTCAGCGTTCGTTGGGGGCATAAAGCAGCCAGGGCTGCACATGTACTTCGGATTCGATGCGGAGCTTCAAAAATCACCTGGGTTTCTGATGCGCGAGCGCATTCAGACAAAGCTTGATCTCGCTCACGGACGTTGGTCGGAAGAAAACCCAAAAAACGAAACGGCCCCGGTACTTCGACCCCTGCCACACTCAGCGCAGTAATTAAGCTGCTGGCCCCAGGAATTGGAATGATTCTGAAACCAGCCACTCGAGCCCTGGCCACCAAATGGGCTCCAGGATCGCTGATGGCTGGGGTTCCAGCGTCGCTCACATAGGCCACACGTTCACCGCGCTTTAGTTTTTCGATCACGGCATCAGCTGCCTGTCGTTCATTGTGCTCGTGGGCGGCCAAAAGGGGTTTTTGCAGGCCCAAATGACGCAGAAGAAGCCCGCTGTGACGGGTATCTTCGCAAGCCACTGTGTCTGCTTTGCATAAAACATGCACAGCACGCAATGAAATATCGGCCAAATTACCAATCGGTGTCGAGACAAGGTAAAGCGCAGGCTGCGGATACTCCTGGGTACCGGCCAAGGTCATGGCGGCATTTAACAACGCAAAGGAAGAAGATGTGGTCACAACAAAGGAAATAGGTGATGAAGCAGAAGATCAGGCCTTGGCATTTTTACAAGGCCAAGGATTGCGATTGATCAAGCGTAATTATCGGCTTGCTCATGGCCCCAGAATGTTTGGTGGTGAAATTGACTTGATTATGCAAGGCCCTCAGGGCTTGATTGTTTTTGTGGAAGTGCGTGCGCGAAAAAGTTCTAAATTTGGTGGTGCAGGGGCCAGTATTTCGTTTCATAAAAGAAAAAGTATGGTGTATGCCGCTCAGCAATTTTTGATGCGTTATCGCTCGCCCCCCGCATGTCGCTTTGATGTATTGCT
>JBEIRS010000082.1:0-6226 GCA_040375795.1 Methylibium sp. | reverse complement strand
CTGGCAAAATAATTTGCAAATCGTTGCGCATCGATGGTGGCTGAAGTCACGATAAGCTTCAGGTCTGGTCGACGCGGCAAAATTTGACGCAAATAACCCAGCAAAAAATCAATATTCAAGCTGCGCTCATGGGCCTCATCAATAATCAGAGTGTCATAGGCTTTGAGCAGTGGGTCACTTTGGGTTTCAGCCAATAAAATGCCATCGGTCATCAGCTTGACCGATGCGCCGGGCCGTAATTTGTCTTGAAAGCGAATTTTGTAACCAACGACCTCACCCAAAGGGGTGTGGAGCTCTTCGGCAATTCTCTTGGCAACACTGGATGCAGCCACTCTGCGTGGCTGGGTGTGTCCGATCAAACCTGGGCCTCCCACGCCGAGACCTCGGCCCAAACTCAGGGCAATTTTGGGCAGTTGCGTGGTTTTTCCAGAGCCTGTTTCACCGCACACAATCACCACTGGATGGGCCTCGATCGCTTGGGCAATCTCCGCGCGTCGGTGCGATACTGGCAAACATTCAGGAAAACTCAAAGGCTGAGTCAGGGGGGTTCCCTTGGCTGAATTGAACATCAAAGTAGGTTGAAGCTAAAAGCCGTGATGGGTCGCAGGCGGGCCATCGGGTGCTTGGCGTTTTCAGCCAAGAGAAGGGGGTTTGTGTGCGATATTCTTGGCGTGAATCAGGTGCAGTCAGTGCAAGTGAGCGTTCAATGGGAGTTTTTGCATTCACACCACACACTGCGGCACAATCAAGCCAATTTTAATGCAAATATCATGGATCTTGTTTTTCCTCATACCTTTGTACCCTTGCTCCGCGGTGTGGCCCCTTATATTCACGCCTACCATGGTAAAACCTTTGTGGTGGCGATGGCTGGAGAGCTGATTGCAGCGGGCAAGCTGAGTTCTTTTGTTCAAGATCTGGCCATTTTCCATGCGATGGGTATCAAAATTGTGCTGGTCTATGGGTTTCGGCCCCAGGTCAATGAACAACTCAAGGCCAAGGGGCATACGTCGACTTTCAGTCATGGTATCCGTATCACGGATCCTGTTGCTCTGGATGCCGCTCAAGAAGCTGCTGGCCAACTTCGATTTGAAATTGAGGCGGCTTTTTCTCAGGGGCTGCCCAATACGCCCATGGCCAATGCAGTGGTTCGGGTGGTGTCTGGCAACTTCATGACTGCTCGCCCTGTCGGGATTCTTGATGGGGTCGATTTTATGCACAGCGGGGTGGTTCGCAAAGTCGATGGTGACACCATTCGGCGCGCCATCGATACCGGCGCAATGGTGTTGCTGTCTCCTTTGGGTTTTTCACCCACAGGTGAAGCCTTCAACCTGGCCATGGAAGATGTCGCCACCAGCACTGCAGTGGCACTTCAGGCAGATAAACTGATTTTTTTGACAGAAATTGCTGGAATTCATGAAAACCCAGCCAACATGGACAGCCCGATTGACACCGAGCTGGCCCTCGCTGATGCTGAGAAAATGTTGGCCTCATTGCCCAACCCGCAGCAGCCTACAGATACTGCATTTTACCTCCAGCACTGCGTCAAAGCCTGCCGTGGCGGGGTCGAAAGAACGCACATTTTGCCATTCAATGTAGACGGGGCTTTGCTTTTGGAGGTTTTTACCCATGATGGGATTGGAACCATGGTAGTTGATGAAAAACTCGAAAGCCTGCGTGAAGCCACCGTGGATGATTTGGGCGGTATCTTGAAACTGATTGGCCCTTATGAAGCAGATGGCACACTGGCGAAACGTGACCGCACTGAAATCGAGCGTGATCTTCATCTTTACACCGTGATTGAGCATGATGGCATTATTTTTGGTTGTGCCGCACTGTACCCATTTCCAGAGTCACGAACCGCTGAAATGGCGGCACTGACAGTATCAAACGTTACTCAAAACAAAGGAGATGGGGAAAGAATCCTCCGCCGAATTGAACAACGTGCCAAGGCCATGGGCCTGGACAGCCTGTTTGTTTTGACCACACGAACCATGCACTGGTTTTTGAAACGCGGCTTTGTCTTGGTCGACCCTTCTTGGCTTCCTGAAACCAGAAAGGCTGGCTACAACTGGGACAGGCGATCCCAGGTGCTGGTCAAAAAGCTGTCTTGATGCTATTTTCAGGCCGCCCGCCGCGGCATGATGGCATCTTCAGTATTTTCCCCTTGCCTCAGTCTGCTCAAACCCATCATTATCTTTTGGAGTGAAAAATGCCACGTACTGTTCAATGCGCTTACCTGCATAAAGAAGCTGAAGGCCTTGATTTTGCCCCTTACCCAGGTGCACTTGGGCTGCGCATTTATCAGCAAATTTGTAAAGAAGCCTGGCAACTTTGGCTAAAGCACCAGACAATGTTGGTCAATGAAAACCGATTAAACTTGGCTGACCAGCGTGCTCGATCTTACTTGCTCAGGCAAATGGAAAACTTCTTTTTTGGACAAGGGGCCGAACAGCCTGCTGGTTTTGTTCCCCCCCCCAGTGTCTAGTTGCATCAAGGAGGGCTGACCGGCGTTCCCTGGCAATCTGTCGGTGATGGATGCCCAAGGCTTTGTCAGTAAGCTGTGAACCCTTTTACATTCATGCCCTGAGGGGCTCGGCTGCCATTCATTGCGCCCGAATCAAGGATTGCCATGTTGCGATTTCGCTTTCCCATCGTCATCATCGACGAAGATTTTCGCTCTGAAAATACCTCCGGCTTAGGTATCCGGGCCTTGGCTGAGGCCATCGAAAAAGAAGGTTTTGAGGTGCTGGGGGCCACCAGCTACGGAGATCTCAGCCAATTTGCCCAACAACAAAGTCGGGCCAGCGCGTTCATTTTATCTATCGACGATGAAGAGTTTACGGCCGGCCCCGTATTAGACCCCGCAGTGCTGAACTTGCGTAAATTCATCCAGGAAATTCGCTTCAAAAACGCCGATATTCCGATTTATTTATATGGTGAAACCCGCACGTCTCAACATATTCCAAATGATGTGCTCAAAGAGCTGCATGGCTTCATTCACATGTTTGAAGATACGCCAGAGTTCGTGGCGCGTCATATTATTCGGGAGGCCCGCAGTTATGTGGCCTCGCTTGCCCCACCGTTTTTTCGGGCACTGCTTGAATATGCCCAAGATGGCTCTTACTCCTGGCATTGCCCTGGGCACTCGGGCGGCGTGGCTTTTTTGAAAAGCCCCGTGGGCCAGATGTTTCATCAATTTTTTGGTGAAAACATGTTGCGGGCCGATGTTTGCAACGCCGTTGACGAATTGGGCCAGTTACTTGATCATACAGGCCCCATTGCCCACAGTGAGCGCAATGCAGCGCGCATTTTCAATGCCGACCATTGCTTCTTTGTGACCAACGGCACCAGCACCTCGAACAAAATGGTATGGCATCACACCGTGGCCCCGGGTGACGTGGTGGTGGTTGACCGCAACTGCCATAAATCGATTTTGCATGCCATCATCATGACTGGTGCGGTACCTGTTTTTCTCAGGCCCACGCGCAATCATCTGGGCATCATTGGCCCCATTCCCCAGAGCGAGTTTTCACCTGAAGCCATTCAGGCCAAAATCCAGTCTCATCCCCTACTTGCGGGGCAACGCCCAGAACATCTGAAACCGCGCATTTTGACGCTCACCCAAAGCACCTACGATGGCGTGCTCTACAACACAGAAACCATCAAGCACTCCCTTGATGGCTACATTGATACACTGCACTTTGATGAAGCCTGGCTGCCCCACGCCGCTTTTCATGGCTTTTATGAGCCTTATTACGCCATGGGCAAAGGTCGCGCTTTGCCCAAAGATCAACTCGTCTTTGCCACCCAGTCGACCCATAAATTGCTGGCCGGCTTGAGCCAAGCGTCACAAGTGCTGGTCCAAGACTCACAGTTTCGCAAACTGGATCGCGACCTTTTCAATGAAGCCTATTTGATGCATTCCAGCACCAGCCCCCAGTACGCCATCATTGCTTCTTGTGATGTGGCTGCCGCCATGATGGAAGCCCCTGGCGGAACAGCCCTGGTGGAAGAAAGCATCACGGAGGCCCTGGATTTCCGTCGCGCCATGCGCAAAGTCGATAAAGACTTTGGCCGTGACTGGTGGTTCAAGGTGTGGGGGCCTGACAAAATTGCCCCATCGGGCATTGGCAAAAGCGAAGATTGGGTTTTGAAAGCCAATGCCTCATGGCATGGTTTTGGTAATTTGGCTGCAGGGTTTAACCTGCTAGACCCCATCAAAAGCACCATCATCACCCCGGGGTTGAATATGTTGGGCGAATTTGCTGACACTGGCATTCCGGCCAGTATTGTCACCAAGTTTCTGGCTGAACACGGTGTGGTGGTTGAAAAAACCGGGCTTTACTCGTTTTTTATCATGTTCACCATCGGTATCACCAAGGGCCGCTGGAACACCCTGCTCACCGCACTACAGCAGTTCAAAGATGACTATGATCGCAATCAAGCAGTTTGGCGTGTATTGCCTGAATTTGTGGCCAAGCACCCACGCTATGAAAGAATGGGGCTGCGAGACCTGTGCCAAGGCATTCATTCGATGTACGCCAAGGGTGATGTGGCCCGACTGACCACTGACATGTATCTCTCAGACCTTCAGCCAGCCATGAAGCCGAGCGATGCTTATGCGCATATTGCACACCGCAACACCGAGCGGGTACCGATTGATCATCTTGAAGGCCGCATCACCACCTCATTACTGACACCTTACCCCCCAGGCATTCCTTTGTTGGTGCCTGGAGAACGTTTTAATCAAAAAATTGTCGACTACCTGCGGTTTACACGACAATTCAATCAAGCGTTTCCGGGGTTTGACACGGATGTGCATGGCTTGGTTGCTGTCGAGCAAGACGGGGTTACAAGCTACTTTGTGGATTGCGTGCGAGCTTGATGCTGCGATTGATGCAACGAAACACTAAACACAAGATGATGTCAGTGCCATCCTCGATGGCAGCTCGTGCTGCCAGGGTCAGCGCCGGTGCGGTATTTCTTCGTGCGAGACAGCGGCCAAAGACGAGTTTCTGAACCGCCACAAAGAATGACGGGCGTGACCTTGATCATGCTGTTTGCCATTAAAATGAAGTCCCCCTTTGTGGGGGTGTCATCAACAAAGTGTTGAGCTCTGCGGCATCTAGCGTATAAGCCAACCCACAAAATTCACAGCCAATGTCAAGATGACCTTGCTCTTTCAAAATCGATTGCACTTCGTCAACGCCCAGGCTGAACAACATCTGATTGACCTTTTCACGCGAGCAACGACATTGGAACCTTGGGTATTGAGGTTCAAAGTACCGTAGAGGCTCATCCCAAAATAGGCGGCGCAAAATGGTTTTTGCATCCAAGGAAAGCATTTCTTCTTTTTGAAGCGTGGCAAGCGAATACGTGATTCGCTTAAAATCATCATCTGAACCAAGATGAAGCTGACGGCCCCTCACGTTTGCTTCACCTTCAACAGGCATGCGTTGAATCAAAAGACCCACCGCAAGGTCATCGTTTGCAGCCAAAACAAATACGCTATCAAGCTGCTCTGATTGACGCATATAGTGTGACAAAGCGTCGCTTAATTGGGCTAAAGGTTCTTGGCCGTTGTTGCGCAAAGGCACCACCCCTTGATACGGCGCTTCATTGGCATGGCGATCAAAGGCGTCCAGGATCACAGCACAACGTCCCTGCCCCGACACATCAACCATCGCAGAAAATTCGCTTGAGTCACTGACCTCACCGATCACCTTGGCAGTCACTCGAAATGCCAAGTCAGCTTGCACCTCCACTGCCGCCAACTTAAGCGGGCCATCGCCAAAAATCTGAAAAATCAAAGCTCCATTGAATTGAACGCTGCTCTGCATCAGGGTGGCGGCGGCAGCCATTTCGCCCAGCAAATGCCGCACTGGCTGGGGCCAGCCACTGGCCTTGAGCCGGCGTCGCAAAACTTCTTGCCAATCTGTGCTCAAGCGTACCAACATCCCACGCACAGGCATGCCATCAAAAATAAATTTATAAAGTTCGCTCATTACCGTATTGTGAGTATCTAGGGCGCATTAACCTAACCGTAGGGTTTCGATGATCAGAGCGCAAGTGATGAAGCCGATAAACATCACGTCGAGTTTTTCAATCCGCGGCCCGACCCTGCATTGATCAAATGCCGGATGATGCGACTACGCGCAGCATGACAAGAAGGTTTTTATCCACTGACACATTGCCGTACTGCCGAAGCAGTGCATCGGCTATGCAT
>JBEIRS010000241.1:0-2701 GCA_040375795.1 Methylibium sp. | reverse complement strand
GAATTTCTGGAATAAAGCATTAACATTTCAGGATCATAAAGAATTATTCGGCTATCACATCCAATCCATACAACAAACGGAATGGGATGTTGAGGTTGAGATGCAAAAATATTTAGAAGGCCTCACGGCTGTTCACAGTTGGGAAGTCTCGGGCTTTCGAGAAGCCTTGGGCAAGCGCGGTGATGAAGCCTTGATCGCTGCCATCAAGGCTTTTAAACCCGTGGTTCATCCCGTCGTGCGAATTAATCCGGACTCCAAGCGCAAATGCATTTTTGTAAACAGTGATTTCACCCGCAACATAGAAGGCGTGGATCGCCATGAAGCGGTGGGTATCCTGCGGTTTCTGCTGGAGTGGATGAAGAAGCCAGAATTCATGGTTCACCATCAATGGGAAGCTCACGGCATTGCCATTTGGGACAATCGATCAACCCAGCACTATGCAGTGGCCGATTATTGGCCCCACCATCGGGTCAATCAGCGTGTCACCTTCGATGAGCAGGGGGTTAAAGCCGACAAAGTCAGTGTGAATCAGAAAGTTTTGGCAGGTGGCAGACTGACATGAAGTGATTACATCAACAGCCCTTGAGTTGAGGGGGAAGTGCCAGCGCCTGATAAACGTAAATTGAAGTTACATAGAAATTTTCTCTGACGGTTCGAACTTCGCCTTTTCGTCAATTTCGGTTTCCCTTTTTACGTTGCCTCGATTGATTTTTGCTCCCCAGGTGATCGTCACGATCGCTTCTGCTCCCTGGGGTGCGTTGGCTTTGGTGGAGCTGGGTGGGTGCCTTCTCCCCTGGCTTGTTATGTTGACTGGCATAGTCACCTGGCTTGTCTTGCGAAGTGTCGTGCGTGCTGTGTGATTTTTTATTCATCATGAAATCCTTGGGTAGAAGCAGAAGCCGGCGCCTTCATCACTGAAGCAAGCTCGAGGGTGAAACCACGCCATATCCGGGGCCCACGCCTCCAGAGTAACCCGCCTCACATTTCGTGCTCATTTGAACTTCAACGAACTTTGAGTTGCCGCCCAGGGCTCTCAGGATTCGCAGACAGGCAAACCCAGTAACGGGGCTGTGTACATGGCCGTTGATCAAGTTGGCGACGGGAACGGTCACGTACTCACAGCTTTTGTTGCCTGCGGCGCTGCAGTCGTTGACGTTGTCATAGTTTGAGGTTTTGATGCCTGTCTGAACCCAAACAGAATCACCAACGCTCATGGCCATGGGATTCCCGCTGGTGATCAGTTGCTTGACGTATGAAGCACTGTTGCTGTCCGTGTCCAGTGACGTCCACTGACCTTCGGGGCAGCTTGTGTTGGTCGAGCCACCCAATCGAAAAACTTTTGGGGCCTGGGTGGCAGGGTCAATTTGGGGGCCCGGGGGCACTGCGTTGAAATTCCAGTAAGCGTCATAAATACACTGTCTCATCACAATGGGAAATAAGACGCCAGGTTCAACGGTGCCAGGGCTGACGCGTCCAGCTACCGAAGAGGCCGTCATGGGGACAGAAAAGATATCTAGAAAATTGGCGAAAAAAACGCCAACTTCGCCGGCATTTTGCTTTGCGCTTTTGGACACCTTCACTTGGATCGCTGGAACATCGTGAATCGTTGGCGTCATGGGCAAGGATTGCAATTGTCCTTTTTCAAGCGTCAGATTCCAATAGCCGGCATTGACAACGGCTTGGCTCAGCATGGCGCCAGCGGCACCATTCATGGCGATGGCTTCCTGCGCTTTTTGCACGGCCACGTCCCAGTTGGGTTGGCCGTTGCGGTACAGGTGGTTGGCACCCGCAAGTGCAGCAGCATCAGCGGCATTTTGAAGTTCATTTTTGACCGCGAAAAGGTGAGCAATGTCCACTGCGAGCGCCCCTAAGCCCAGGAGGATGGGAAATAACAGCGCAAAGAAAATCGAGGTCACGCCCCTTTGCCGCCGTAACAACATGCTTTTCCGAAAATTTTGTGATGTGCTCATGCTTACTCATTGGCCATGGTTGTTGTCGAGCTCATCGTGATTGGCACATTGAAGGCGCTTAAAAGCGGACCAAACCCGAAGCCTGAATAGGTATAGGTCACCGTCACACTGAGAGGATTGGGAAACACGGCGGGTGAAGATTGGATGACCACGACTTCCGGCGTTGTCGCTGTTCCGATGGAGATCAAGGCATTTTCTGTGTAGTTCAAAACAATCGCCTTGATTTGCAACTCGGTCAGTTTGGGGCTGCGCAGAACAATACCTGCCCTGGCACCCTCCCGGCTGGCGTTGACCAGAACCGCTTTGTCATACAACGCGATGCTGAGCTCGATCAAGCCACAGATCAACAGCATCAGGAGCGGGAGAATCAAGGCGAATTCCACAGAGGACGTTCCCCTTTGGCCATCTAATTGGGTGCGTTTTTTCGTATTCATATGAAACGACTCTAAACGCGATTGAATGCAAGCAAGGTACGCCAGGCCACATTGAAATTGCGGTGCCGCTATGTGAGCCATCGCACGAAAAATACAGACAAAGCCCATTACCTTTCGCCCATGGCTGCAAGCAAGCAAATGCATGTTGCCATTGCAAAGCAAGGTGTCTAAGCCCTTGGAAATGCCAAGGGCAGAGGGTCGAGCTTGAAGTTTCAACAACTCTTACGAAGGGAAACCTCATGAATATCTATCAATCCATTCAAAACTTCATCAAAGATGAGTCGGCCGTATCTTCCT
>JBEIRS010000322.1:0-1695 GCA_040375795.1 Methylibium sp. | reverse complement strand
GTGGTTTCATTCTGGTATTTACGTAATGAAGAAATCAATCGAGAGCAGGAATCAGTTCAACGAGACACTGAAATTGCGCAACAGCAAATTCGCCTTCGATTGATCGAAAACCAGGAGCAACTCATACGCATTGCCCGTGATTTGATCACCCGAACCATGACCCCAAGGGATTTTTTGTCTCAGGCTGTCAGTTTCAGTCATGACCGCCCGGAAATCACTCAATTGATCTGGCTCAATCAGGAACGGCTTGTCAATGCCGTATTCTCCGCGGCAGCCTTCCCCAAAGAAGGCTCGCCCGAGAATCTGTCCATTCCACAAAAACACAGCAAAAAAGAATCTGAAACCGCATTTCAGGCCGCCCAACGCCTCAGTCAGCCAGTATATTCGGGTTATTTCGTGAATGACTATGGGCAAGCGGTATTTCAGGTTCATATTCCATTGCTTGATCGACAAGGCTTTACAGGGGTTTTAATCGCTGAGTATTCCCTTGACAACTTGATTCGATACTTTGTTCCTGCGGAGGTTGCCAATCGGCATGCTATTTCCTTACTTCAAGGCGAGGATAAACTGATTGCCAGTACGGTCACTTTGTATACCGATGAGCGGCCTAAAGCCACTTCGATTATCCACAATCTTCCACTGGCGCCCGCAAACAACGGCCTTTTTTTCCGTGGCGTAGGTTATCGCACCTCCGTGGGTCTGGTCAGTAATATGCTGTTCTGGATGGTGATAACCCTTTCAGCCTTGACTCTTTGGATGTTACTGGGCGCACGACGCCAAATGAAACGCCGCTTAGAGATGCAAACCGCCTTGATCAAAGAAGCCAATTTTCGCCGGGCCATGGAAAATTCCATGATGACAGGCATGAGGGCCATGGATATGGAGGGCCGTATCACCTATGTCAACCCGGCTTTTTGCGCCATGACAGGGTTTGCCGAAGAAGAATTGTTAGGCAAGTCTCCACCCTATCCCCACTGGCCTCCTGATCATATTGAGGAGAATATTCATATTCTTGAACAGGAATTGCAAGGGCGCAGCCCGCAAAATGGCATTGAGGTGAAGGTCATGCGCAAAGATGGCAGCTTGTTCGACGCCCGTATGTATCTTTCGCCTCTGGTTGATCCCAAGGGCCAGCAAACGGGCTGGATGACTTCCATGACCAACATCACAGAGGCCAAGCGGATACGTGACCAGCTCAAAGCTGCCCATGAACGGTTCACCACTGTTCTGGAGGGGCTTGATGCTGCAGTCTCGGTCGTTTCTGTACGGCAAGCCGAACTGCTGTTTGCCAATCGGTTTTATCGAAATCTTTTTGACGGTCAGGCATCGGGGCATTCGATTCTGTCCGGCATGGGGGTGGCTGAATCTGTGTCATCTATCGTGGCCAATGACCAGGAAGGCCGATTTGAACGCGTTGGCTTAGCGATTCAGGATCTTGCCAATGCCGTTCCTGAAAGCCGTGAAGTGTATGTAGAAGGGTTGGGAAAATGGTTCGATGTTCGTGCCCGCTATATTCAATGGACCGACGGGCGCTTGGCCCAAATGTTGATTGCCACTGATATCACAGCCCGGCTGGCAGCGGAAGCGGTGGCTGCATCTCAGGCAGAAAAAGCCCAGGTTTCGAGTCGACTCATCACCATGGGTGAAATGGCCTCCTCAGTGGCTCATGAGCTGAATCAACCCTTGACTGCCATC
>JBEIRS010000240.1:0-2708 GCA_040375795.1 Methylibium sp. | reverse complement strand
TGTGAATGAGTCGCCCCTGGGCATTTTTAACGCCGAAGAAGATGGCCCCATCCTTGAAAAAGAATTTGGCATTCCACGCCGCTACTTGAATCGTATCTTGAGCCCCTGGGCTTTGAAACGGCTGGATGAATTTGGCGGTGATATCCGCAAGTTCCGTGTCGTGAAACGCTACCCTTCGGTGCTCAAGCAGGTAGGCATCGCAAAAACGGAACCCGGCGACGAAAATAACCAAGACATTTCCGCCTTGGTGGGCAAGGTTGATATTCGCAAATTAGAGTCTTATGCCCAAGATGACCCGGATGCCTACAGCTTTTCTGGCGGGCTGTGCCTGGCCAATCAGGGCTTGCTTGAGTTTGTCGAAATGTTTAAAGCCCCCATCAAGGTGCTGCATCCTTTATTGACCGCCACCCAAGAAGGCAATTTTAAAGGCACCGAAGGCTTTGGCGCCATTCCATTCGATGGCGTGGTACTGGCGCACTCCAATGAAAGTGAGTGGAAAGCTTTTCGTAATAACAAGAACAACGAAGCCTTCCTGGATCGTATTTATATCGTCAAGGTGCCTTACTGCCTGCGTGTTTCTGAAGAGGTGAAAATTTACGAAAAGCTCTTGCGCGGCTCATCTTTGTCTGGAGCAACCTGTGCCCCAGGCACCTTGAAAATGATGGCCCAATTTTGCGTCCTGACCCGCCTCAAAGAGCCAGAAAACTCCAGCCTGTTCTCGAAAATGCAAGTTTATGATGGAGAAAATCTCAAAGACACCGACCCTCGCGCCAAGAGCTACCAAGAATACCGTGACTATGCCGGCGTTGATGAAGGCATGAATGGCATCTCCACCCGCTTTGCTTACAAAATTCTCAGCAAAGTCTTCAACTTTGACAGCACGGAAGTGGCGGCCAACCCCGTCCACCTGATGTATGTTCTTGAGCAGCAAATTGAGCGAGAACAGTTTCCCTCTGAGGTCGAACAACGCTATTTGTCGTACATCAAAGAGCACTTGGCCGTTCGCTACGCCGAGTTTATTGGCAAAGAAATCCAAACGGCTTACCTCGAAAGCTACAGTGAATACGGGCAAAACATCTTTGACCGTTACGTCACCTATGCCGACTACTGGATTCAAGACAATGAATACCGCGACACGGACACTGGTGAAGTTTTTGATCGAGCCGCACTCAATGCCGAGCTTGAAAAAATCGAGAAGCCTGCCGGCATCTCGAATCCCAAAGACTTTCGCAATGAAATCGTTAATTTCGTATTGCGGGCGCGAGCCAACAATGCAGGCAACAACCCCGCCTGGACCAGTTATGAAAAGTTACGCACGGTGATCGAGAAAAAAATGTTCTCCAACACCGAAGAGTTACTGCCAGTCATCAGCTTCAATGCCAAGGCCAGTGCCGACGAAGCCAAGAAGCACGAAGATTTTGTCACCCGTATGGTCGCCAAAGGGTACACATCAAAGCAGGTTCGTCTGTTGTGTGAGTGGTATTTGCGGGTTCGCAAGAGTTCCTGATAACTCATTGAACTTGCCAGCCAGGAGGAGTGGTATGTTGCAGATCATTGACCGTCGTCTTGCCGGAAAAAATAAATCGATTGGTAACCGTGAGCGCTTTTTGCGTCGGCACAAGGAGCAAATTCGCGACGCCGTGAAACGCGCCGTCGATGGCCGCGGCATCCGTGATCTGGCTCAGGGGGAAGACATTCACATTCCCAAGCGAGATATTTCTGAGCCTGTATTCCGCCATGGCCCTGGGGGGCAGCGCGAAATGATTCACCCGGGAAATCGTGACTATATTCGTGGCGACCGGATTGACCGGCCCAAAGGTGGGCAAGGCCAAGGCGGCAATCAAGCCAGTGACTCCGGTGAAGGCGAGGATGATTTTGTTTTTCACCTGAGCAAAGAAGAATTCATGCAAGTCTTCTTTGATGACCTGGCCCTGCCCAATCTTGTACGGACGAAACTGGCTGAAACTCCTGAGTTCAAAACTCACCGGGCTGGCTACAGCTCCGATGGCACCCCCACCAATTTGCATATTGTGCGCTCCATGCGCGGGGCGATTGGTCGGAGACTCGCCGTGGGAAGTGTCACCCGGAGCAAGCTGCGTGAATGCGAAGAAAAATTAAATGCACTGCAAAACAAGCCCAGGCATCAGGAATCGGAGGCGCAAGAAAATATAGCCCTCCTGAAAAAAGAGATTGCGCTGCTTCGCCACCGGCTCACAAAAATCCCCTACCTCGACCCCATTGACTTGCGCTACCGCAGCCGGGTGCGCATACCCATGCCCACCTCAAAGGCCGTCATGTTTTGCTTGATGGATGTTTCGGGCTCTATGGATGAAGCGCGCAAAGATCTTGCCAAGCGTTTTTTCATCCTGCTTTATCTCTTTCTGACTCGACATTATGAGCGCATCGAAATTGTTTTCATTCGCCACCATACCCAAGCCCAGGAAGTCGATGAACAAAACTTTTTTCACTCGACCGAAACTGGAGGCACCGTGGTTTCCAGTGCATTGGTTTTAATGGAAGAAATTGCCCGGGCACGTTACCCAAGCTCAGACTGGAACATTTACGGCGCCCAAGCCAGCGATGGTGACAACTGGCACCATGACAGCGGCCGCTGCCGCGAGCTCCTGGCCCACCACGTCTTGCCTTTATGCCGCTATTTTGCCTACGTTCAAGTGGCCGAAGAAGAACAAAGCCTGTGGGATGAATAC
>JBEIRS010000331.1:0-1592 GCA_040375795.1 Methylibium sp. | reverse complement strand
TCGCCGGCGGCCTCCACACCGATCAGGCGGGTATTTTCGTGAGGAATATAGGGGTAAAAAAGACCCATCGCATTGCTCCCCCCCCCGACACAGGCAATCACGGCGTCAGGCTGTCGCCCAATCATCTCTGGCATTTGGGCTAAACATTCATCACCAATGACACGCTGAAAGTCTCTGACCATCATGGGATAGGGGTGCGGGCCGGCCACAGTTCCAATGATGTAAAAAGTGTGATCCACATGAGTGACCCAGTCTCTCAAAGCTTCATTGAGGGCATCTTTGAGGGTTTTGGAGCCACTTTCTACGGGCACCACTTTGGCACCCAAAAGCTTCATTCGATACACATTCGGCGACTGTCGCTTGACATCTTCGCTGCCCATGTACACCACACATTCCAGCCCATAACGGGCACAAATTGTGGCCGTGGCCACCCCATGCTGGCCCGCCCCTGTCTCGGCAATCACGCGCGGCTTGCCCATCCGGCGTGCCAACATGGCTTGGCCAATGGTGTTGTTGATTTTGTGAGCACCCGTGTGATTGAGATCTTCGCGTTTGAGAAAAATTTGGGCTCCACTCAATTCTCGGCTCAAACGACGGGCATGGTAAACGGGACTGGGGCGCCCCACAAAATGAGCCAGTTCATGATGAAACTCGGCCCTAAAAGCGGGGTCTTGGGCGGCCTGGGCGTAAGCTGCTTTCAGTTCATCCAAGGCATAGATCAACGTTTCTGAAACGAAAGTGCCGCCATAAGGGCCAAAATGCCCACGAGCATCAGGTTGGTGATATTCAAACATGAAACGTCTTCAGGGTTGTAAAAACGAAAGGGCTTGATCAGCCTCTCGCACAGCTTGACAAAAGCGGTGAATGGCTTGAGCATCTTTGATGCCTCTGGATGATTCCACCCCCGAGCTGACATCGACTGCCCAAGGCCGCACCTGTAGTATGCCTTTTTTTACATTTTCAGCATGCAAACCACCTGACAAAACAATCGGATGTTGAATAGATGCGGGAATCATTGACCAATCAAACACTTTTCCGCCACCCCCGTAACCATCCACATGAGCATCCAATAAAATCGCTTGCGATTGATGAAATCGTACTGAAAAGTCTAACAAATCAACATCAGGGTTCATGCGGGCAGCCTTCAAAAAAGGGCGCCCGTGCTTGGCGCAAGTTTCAGGGGTTTCATCGCCATGAAATTGCAGCACCAAAGACGGAATGGCGCACACAAGCTCTTGAATAAAGCTTTCAGGAGCGTTGACAAACAAACCAATCGGCGTCACAAAAGGGGGCAACAAGGCAGCCAAAGAGGCAGCCTGCTCAAGGGACACGGCACGAGGGCTGAGAGGATAGAACACAAAGCCCACGGCATCAGCACCTGCAGAGCTTGCTGCCTTGACGTCATCTTTGCGGGTCAGGCCACAAATTTTGATTCGGGTACGGTGGTTTATCATTTTGATCATGGCCAAATCCAGGTCAGCTGACCTCCTTCGTGTGGCGAATTACAATTTGAATTCAAAATTTCAAATCAAAACCAGCTTGCTGTGAAGTACAGCGTGAAAGCGTTTTAAAAAGCTCACTGAACTCGCGCG
>JBEIRS010000045.1:0-8619 GCA_040375795.1 Methylibium sp. | reverse complement strand
GCGACTTCGCGCAGCATGACGGGGCGGGAGCTCATGCTCGGGAACCAGGCATGTTCTAAATTCCTGAGGCAAAAAATTTAACCATGATTGGAAAACCAATCACTATAAAAGTGCAGGGGAAAATAAATATGATCAGCGGGGCCAGCATTTTGACTGGGGCTTCCATGGCGATTTTTTCGGCCCGCTGAAACCGCTCAGTTCGACGTTGATCCGATTGAGCCCGCAAAATGGGCCCCAGGCTCGACCCTGTCAATTCACCTTGAATCATTGCACTCACAAGGCTTGTCATGGCGGGCATATTCAAGCGGGCAGACATTTCTCTCAAAGCATCCAAGCGTGAACGACCGGCCCTGACATCTCGCATCAAGGCATTCATTTCTTGAGTGAGTGGCCCAGGGTGCATTTTTTCAGCCGCTTTTTGAATGGCGCCGGAAATATTCAGCCCGGCCTCAATACCCAGGGTCAACACATCCAGAAAAAATGGCAAGGCTTTGAGCAACTTTTGCTGACGTTGCTTGATTTTCTCCCTCAGCCACAGCATGGGGTAAAAAAAACCAGCAGCCAAACCCCATAAAGTACAAGCCAAAATAGAAAACTCAAAGGATGCGCCCAGCCACCTAAAAAAAAACGCCCCGAGTGCTGCATAAACAAATTGACCCGCTAAAAATTGCTTTGGCGTGAGCGCATAAGCCAACCCCGCCCTTTGTAGTTGAGCCCTCAGCTTTTGGGCACGATACTGATTAAGAAAACGAGCGCTCAGGCCAGAGATGGCGAGCACCACGATCCAGAAAACCTTAAATAAAATGGGCGGATGATCTCGGTAAATGGTTTCATGGCCCTGCCTAGCTTGAGAAAAAATTTGCCATAAAGTATAAAAACCAAGGGCCACAGAAGCCCCACCCAAGCCTAAAGCGAATGCTGTGCTCATATGTCAATGCTCACAATTTTGCGGATGAAAAAAGCCCCCAGGCCCAATAAAGTGCACATAACCGCAATCAGTAACCAGCCGTACCATGCTTTAAATATCATTGACATCGAATCAGGGTCTATGGTGTAGAGCACCACACCCAGTGCCAAGGGCAATAAACCAACCACCCAGCCTTGCATTTTTCCTTGGGCAGTCAAGGTGCGGATTTTTCCCTCCATGGCCGACTTGTTTCTGAGGGTCAAAGAAAGCCGCTCTAAAATGTCAGACAAATTTCCTCCAACGTCCTTGGCAATCGTCATTGCAGAGACGAACAAATCAACGTCTTCAAGAGTCAATCGGCGCCCCATGGCAGAAAGAGCGTCCTCAAGAGTCATGCCCAATCGCTGAGAACGCAGTACCAAGGAAAATTCCTGAGCAATGGGGGTAGGTGACTCATTGACAACCATAGACATGGCAATCTGAACACTGGCACCCGCTCTGAGTGAAGCCGACATCATGGTGAGTGCGTCAGGCATTTGTGCAATAAAGCGACTCAGACGTCTTTTTTTTAGTCCATAAATACAGGCTCTTGGCAGTATTGCAGTGCCTATGGCGACAAGGATAAAAAGTGGCCATGCCCCGGTGATCATCCAGGTGAACGCAGGCAAAAGGCATAATAAAACGAGATTCAATTTGAGAATAACCATCGGGTCCACAAAGACAAAAAGGTCTTCCATGGATACTCGCGTGTTTTCAGTGAACTGCATGCGAAATTCGAGATAGGCGGATCGAATAGCCAGCAAGCCAAAAAACACAGCCATAAGGATCAAGCCTTGAGCCAAATACTGCATCATGCCCGCACCCTCCTCGGGCCCTCAGGATGGGAAGATGCAGGCTCGAAAATGTCCATATGGAGTGACATCCCACGAGCTGCCAGTTTTTCGTAAAACTCTGGCACACATCCCCGCCCCGTAAAGTAACCAAGAGTTTTTCCCTGGCTGTCAAAGCCTTCTTGAACATAGGAAAAAATTTCTTGTAGCTGAATTTTTCCGCCTTCAATCCCGGTCACTTCCACAATGCTGGTGATTTTGCGTGAACCACAAGAAAGTCTGGATTGCTGAACAATGACGTTGACAGCAGAAGAAACTTGTTCACGAATGGCTTGAATTGGTAAATCCATGCCCGCCATCAGAACCATGACCTCCAGGCGCGAAAGCATGTCACGCGGAGTATTGGCGTGTGCGGTGGTGAGCGAGCCGTCATGGCCTGTGTTCATGGCCTGTAACATATCCAGTGCCTCTCCACCTCGGCATTCACCAACCACGATGCGATCTGGGCGCATTCGAAGGGCATTTTTAACCAGATCTCGAATGCTGATCTGGCCTTTGCCCTCCAAATTGGCCGGGCGTGATTCCATCGAGACGATATTGGGGTGGTGGAGCTGTAATTCCGCAGCATCTTCGATGGTCACAATCCGATCATGCGGGGGAATGAAGTTACTCAAGATGTTGAGTAATGTGGTTTTTCCAGACCCTGTTCCGCCTGAAATAATGATGTTCTTATGCTGCTCAACACAAACCTTTAAAAACTCAATCATCCCAGGGCTGGCTGAATCAAATTTCAGGAGGTCATCGGCCCCCAGCTTTCTTTGGGAAAATTTTCGAATCGTCAAGGATGGCCCCTTGAGGGCCAAAGGAGGAATCACTGCATTCACTCTTGAGCCATCTTTCAGGCGGGCATCAACCATCGGAGAGCTTTCATCGATACGTCGTCCGATGGGTGCCACAATGCGCTCAATAATGCCCAAAACGGTTTGGTCACTGGTAAATGCCATCGGCAATTGTTGTAATCGGCCGGATCGCTCTACAAAAATTTCATTGGCGGCATTCACCATGATCTCTGTGATGGAAGGGTCTGCCAACAAAGGCTCCAGCAGGCCCAATCCGATGGCTTCATCACGAACATCCCTCATCAAACTCTCACGATCAATATGCGCAGGAAAATCAGGTAATCGATCCATCAATTCGCGAACGATTTTTTCAGTCAATTTGCGCAGCTTGTCGTCATCCATGCGGTGTACATCGACTCGACGAATACCGAAAGCATCCACCAATTGATTCTGTAAAATCTTCCGTAAATGAAACACTTCATGATCCCAGGGCGCCTCAGGACATGACGGGCTGGCGGCCAAGGAATGATTGGAGGCACCAGGCAGCTCAATGTGCCCGAATGGTTTGTCAGGACTGGCAGGATTTTTCTGTGCCCCCTCCAGGATCTGATTCAAGGGCTTGGATTGAGCTTCAGGCACCGAAAAAACAGGGTCTTGCAGGGTGTGATTCCAACGTACCTTCAGCTCATGAAGCCCGACGCGAAGTACATCTTGCGAAGACAAGGGCCCGGCCAGGTGTTTGCTTTCTCCATTGACTGTGAGGCTGGCATCTGAATTGAGTGTTCGTACAAAAACCTGATGATTCTTGACGAACAACTCTGCATGACGGCCTTTGATATTGCTGTCATGGATGTTTATTTTGCAGCTATTTTGGCTACCAATAATCAAAGAGGTGTCGCGGGAGCGCGCCCTTTGCTTGCGACCATCCGGGAGGGTGATTTCAATTCCAAACATGATTATTTCTCCAATCTCTTTTGCAGCAGGGGCCTGTTTTCATCAAGCAAAATTTGTGATCGCTGAACGCCTGTGACATTCAATGAGGACTCGGTGGTCACCAATCGGGGTGTCACCACCACCAGCAATTCGGTCTCCTCATTGCGGTCTTGTTGGGAACGAAAAATTCCTCCAAAGAGCGGTAATTTATTCAGCCCCGGAATACCATCCATCGACTTGACCCGCTGTTGGCGCAATAAGCCAGAAATCACAAGTGGTGTGTTGTGCTTGAGGGCAACCTGGGTGGTGGTTCGATGGGTGGTAAAGGCCACAAAACCTTGGTTAGAATTGCGCGGATCAGGCTCGCTGACCTCTACTTCAATTCCTGATTCGATATTCCCCTGGGCATCAGAAACGGGGTTAAATTCAATCACCACACCGTACTGTTTATAGACCACACTGGTCTGCCCCATCCCTGTGGCCACAGGGATGGGGATTTCACCCCCTGCGACAAATTTAGATTTCCCTCCACTTTTGCAGCTCAATCGAGGCTCAGCAAGTGTCCAGCTGTCGCCGTTTTGTTCTAGAAATTGCAATACAGAAGTGATTTGGGTGGCCAAGCCCAAAAAACTAGCAGAACGCTGCTGGCCATTCATGATCGGAAACCCGGGCTTGGTCAAACCTTCCCAGTTGCCACGGGTGTGGGCAGCCACGGAAGTGGCGAAAGTTGGCCCATCAGCAGAACTTGCCCAGTTGATTCCAAGCTGGTCCAAAGCGCGTTTGCGCACCTCGACCACGCGCAAATCAAGATGAATCATTGGGTCCACGCGCACAGTACGGGCATTTTGTACATCATCTGAGATGAAATTCAAAACCTGTGGGTACATCGCCAGGACCCGCTGCACCCTTGATGCAGCAGAGGTATCGCGGTAAGCTCCTTCCAGCAATAATTTTTGCCCCACAGAGCGAACTGTAATTTCAGGAAGATCTTCAAGCATTGACTGAATTTCACGCCGAATTCGCTCGATATCCTGTGGATGAACCAGGACTTTAAATAAAGATTCGCTGCCGTCTTTCATCCAGAGATAAACTGTGGTTTCTCCGGGAGCTTCTCCTAACAAGACAATTTGCCGGTTGTCTATCACATTTGCTTTGAGCAAGCCGCCATTGCCGACTGCCACCCGAACCACGTTGCTGTGAGCGCGATCAATCACTTTGACCTGTCCCACAAAAAGAGCCATCGCCTTTAGTGGCTGCTGCATCGGTGCTGAATGCTCCAAGACCTGAGATTTTTTTCCCGAGCCTGCCATGACAACTTGCGCCTGAGCTGGGCCCGTGGCAAAACCCAAACACAATAAACCCAAGCACCACCATTGTGGTGACACAACGCTTTTAATCGCCTCAAGAAAGTACGTCACAAAACAACACTCCACATCCATTTGATTCCACTCAGTGCCACTTTTTTAGGCAATTTATGGGCCCAAGATGCCTGTTAAAAATAAAAAAACTTGTTTTTGACTCTCCACGTGGGAAAAGTCAGCTGATCGATGATGGTTTTTACAGGGCTTGTCTAAAATGAATGCAAACCATTCAAACCCTGTGTTTGAGGCATTCTTTGCCCACCCTCCCCAGATCCTCCAATCAAAAATTCAATACTCTGTCCTGGGCTGGGAAAGATCGGGCTGACTGTCTTGGCGGATTTTTTCGGGTACCCTGGAATCAAAGCATCTGGTGTGAGCACAGAAGCCTGGTTTTTATTCTCATCATCTGGGTTTCGTAAAATTGCAGTCAGATCCCCTGTGGCTCTGGCCAAGAGAATTCGATTGGCGTCTTCAGGAGTGACTTCCAAGGTCACATTGGCGTATCTTCTGTCCCCCCGTGCATCTTGTTTTGTCATCTCTTGCCCCGTTGCGAGCACCATCACATTTGAGAGCAAAGGAAATAAAATCCGCTCATCAACCCCAGAAACCGAGCCTGATGGTTTGACAGAGTAAATCAAGTCAATACGATCACCAGGGCGTAACATCCCTGCGGTTGAGCTCACTTCATCGACCTCAAACGTCAAGGCACGCATTCCCTTTTGCAGCCTGGTTGAAAATACTCGGCTGCCCAGGCCATCCAAGTGCGCAGGCAGCAAGGCTTCACCTCTGCGTATCGGAACTTGTAACCTGGCATGTTCAATGTGGGAAAAATGCGATGGAGACACTGCCGCTGTGTGGGCATATTGGCGAGGTATTTGACGTACGGCCAACGTGTCAGAAGTAAGCACATCTCCCTTGTCCAAATCACGATTGGCAACCACCACATCCACCATCTCTTGGCCCTTGCGAGCCATTTCGTCCAGATGATCCATGCGCTGCTGAACAGCTTGGTTCATCAGCCAAGCTGCGAACAAGCCGAGTAACAGCGCAGCCAAAAGAAGGCCTGTGTTTTGAGTTACTTTGAATTTCATTTCAATTTCCGCTACCCTGAATCTCAGGGCAAAGATAAAAAAAAGCTCAGGCTCTCAAAAAAAGCTTTGATGCTATCGACCAAATAAACGGCGGCAGCCCGCCCTCGGGCCCCCGGAATGTTCAAAGGCACTGTGAGCAGTGCAGTCACGGCAGCCAGCAAAATGACATACTCGACAAGAGACTGACCCTTCAAAAACAAACCCGACGTCATGATTTGGAGAATTCCGTCAGGTTGATCAATACGATCACAGGTTCACGAGGGCTTTGCTGCTTGAGGGATATTTCAAGTGTCTTTTCAGCACGCTCATAAGTGGCCACATACGCATCGCCTTCCTCAACTTCCGTTTGCAAATGCCAACCTGATTGACGCCACGCCTCCCGAAGTGCCTCACGGGTGTGGCCCCAAGTTCGATCACTGAGGCCACTCATGTGATAAGCCCTTTTAGGACCATCGACTGATTCCATCACTTGAAGCCATTTGACTGGCAAATGCGAAGGCCAATCAGAAGGTAAAAACTTGGACTTGACTTCGATCAAATTAACGCAACTCACAAGGCCCTTGCTACCACTTCGGGAATGAGGCTTGACTTGAACCACGATTTGAAAAGGCCCATGCAATGTTGAGATGATTTTCCAATCAGCATGGGTGTTTTCACGCGGGGGGGCAGGGTGAAAATTGCGCCATACAGATCGATAAAAAGACAGAACCTCTTCTGGCCGATGTGGCGCCTCAAACTGTTGAACACGGGTTGGCACCCCATTGATCCAGACATTTTTGGCGACCCATTCCAAGCGGGCCTTGTCCATGGAGGGTATTTCAGGCCAAGGTGTCGTGGATGCAGCATGAGTCAAGCTCCACATACCCAGTAACAAAATTCTGAAAAAAATGCTGAAACAGCGTAAGCATTTTCTGAGGTTCATTGGCAAGCTCGATATTCAATTTGTTCACCACCCGAAGTGCGATGGATCGGCACAGTCTCGACACTAAGGCAGGGAAAAGTAGGAGAGTGATTTTCAAACAGACCGATCACCCAGGACACTGCTTGCAAAGCCTGGGTGAACCCAGTCAGGGATGTGCTTGCAGAATTTTTGCCCTTGGTGAGAGTCATGGCTTCTCGAATACTTTCAGAGCCTGCTGCATTCCATGCGTCACCAAGAGTGGCTGTACTGGCACCAATTTTCAGGGGTGCACCAGCATTTAAGGGGTCAAACAAAGAAACTTCCAGGTTGGCACGCTGGATGGGCCTATTTTTTTGCCCATAGAGCCAGTCAGCAGCCACAGTCACTGGTGTTGTCACGGCATCAAGAGATGCTGATTGAAAACTCAGTTGAATCTGTGAATGGTCTTTTAAGAGGGGATTTCCTGCGAGATCGCGCCAAAATGGAACTTGGTCTTGATCATTTCTTAAAAATTGGATGCTGTCAGATGAAGACAATCGACCATCTTTGGTGAAAGCTTCATTGCGTAAAAAAAACCGGGCACGCAATTGATCTTCAATTTGAGAGGTGGGAAGTTGCCTTTCGTCGGGCTGGATGGCTCGCTGAAAAGCAGCATATCGACTGGCCTGAACAATCGACTGATGAAGGTCGGCGTATTTTCCGAGGTAGTAAACACCAAAAAACAGGGGCAGGATAACCAGCATCACAACCAGGAATTCTGTCAATGCCTGCCCACCTTGATACCCTGGATGGGTGTAGGCTTGATGGATCAAGCCCGGGGTTGCAAGAGGATAAAAACTCATAAAACAGCTTATTTTTTAAAACTTAGAACACACTTGTACAAAGGAATATTGGCCAGCCCCTATGGGATGTTTTCAAGGTGTCACCATGCATGGAATGATGCGATCGATCAGGGTTGAGTAAAACTCAAGGCGCCTAACAAAATACCGCGATCGATTTCTTTGACTGCTGCCAAGCGAGCCTGCCAAAAAGGGTTGTATAAAGAGGCATATTCTTTGTGGTGATCTTGACGCAAGAGCCCGCCTCGTTCGTTCCAAGCTTCAGCAGTCCAGTCACCGATGCCCTGCTGAGGGCGCTCAAAATAAACCTGGGCAGCTGCAATCGCCGTTATTTGGTCAGAGAGTAATTTTTCATCCATGTGGGCAGACCCCAAAATGCCCGATGCCTTCCCAGATGCCATCCCCATGGACCCCGTGGTCAGTATGGATGAGCGTGGTTTGAACGCTGCGGTGACAAATTCAAGGGTAGGGTTGAGCTTGGCACTTTCTGTCAACTCAGTGAGTTCGGGAACACCCGACCAAGGCAAGACCCTCATGGTTTCAAATGCCAGCCTTCGTGCCAGCGATGAACCCCAATACAAATGCCCTCCGCTGCCGGCATCAGCGCGCCCCCAGCCAACTGGAATGACTTTGCTACGAAATAAATGTTTGATTTTGAGTTCAAGCGTATCTTGGGCCTCCCAACGATCAAACCCGACCAAACGGGTACCACCACGCTTTTCAAGGCCGACACCAAGTAAAGAAAAATTAGTCAAAAAATTACCATCACGGCCACTCTCGCGTGAAAAATCATCGCGAGACTCTCTAAGGACATAGGCTGCATCCGTACGCTCTGAGCCGGAATATTTTCGAGAAAAACGCAACCACTCAAGCCTATTTTTTGCATCAAAAATACCTTGTCCTGGAATCGATTGGGGG
>JBEIRS010000094.1:0-6013 GCA_040375795.1 Methylibium sp. | reverse complement strand
GCTGCACAGCAGTCTCATCATCACTTTCTTTATGCGAATTTGGCTGGCGCCGAATCCAAGCAGGATGTTCTGGAGGGAATTGCTTTGTCTTTTCAATTTCCGGTACATATCGGCAAAAGCTTAGAGTCTTTGAAAGATGGTCTGACAAGCCAGATTATCAGGGCGGGTGCCCAGCCAGGGTTTGTGGTTGTCTTAGAGCAATTGCCTGAAAATCCTCGATTTGATCGCGAAGAACGTGAGCAACTGGTGGATATTTTTCGTGAAGTCTCTGAGTTTTGGGATGACCGACGAACCCCCTTCCGATGTTTTTACTCGTTTTCCGTGGCCTGCTCACGAGAAAATGGCGCATGGGAGCGCACAGAGGTGGCTGCAGTCAGTGTTACCGACAAACCAAGCAAAGGATCCAAATCAGCGGCTAACTTGAGTTTTGGTACCAATATGCCCTTGATGAGCAGTGCCTTTGACACCGCCATGTGGCTCACTGCTGCCTGATCAGTCTTTAGGTGGATTTTTTGGGGGGGCTTGTGCCCCCTTTTTAAATCAACAAATCACTTGTAGAACAAAATATCGCCAGCTGTACATATTCATGAACAGGCACTTCTTCGGCCCGTCGTTGCAGGTCAAATGCGGCATTGAAACCGCGTGATTGCAGCCAAGCGCCCAAAGTGTGTCGTAACATTTTTCGACGCTGTGAAAATGCTGCGGTGATTATTTCGCGCAGAATTTCTGCGTTGACTGCTTCAGGTGTTTGATGCGGCACCATGCGTACCACAGCTGAATCAACCCGGGGAGCAGGGTGAAAGGATTCAGGGGGGACATCAAGCACTTTTTCCATGTGATAGCGCCACTGCAGCATGACAGAGAGGCGGCTGTAATCTTTATGGCCGGGGTTTGCAACCATGCGATCCACCACTTCTTTTTGCAGCATGAAGTGCTGGTCAATCACGTGGTCAGCCGAGGGCAAAAGGTGAAATAAAATCGGGGTTGAAATGTTGTAAGGAAGATTGCCTATTAAGCGTAATTGATGTCCTCTGGATGCCGCCAGGGCTGAAAAATTCACTGCCAACACATCCGACTCAATAACATCTAATTCGGGCCGATTGCGCAGCCGCGCGGCGAGGTCTCGATCAATTTCGATCACCATGAGGCGCTGGCAATGCGTCAAGAGGGGGTAGGTGAGGGCTCCTAGGCCAGGCCCGATTTCAAGCAGGGTTTCTTCGGGGCGAGGGTCAATGCAGTGAATAATCTGCGCAATGATTGCTGAGTCAGCCAGAAAATGCTGGCCAAACCGTTTGCGAGGAATATGACGTGCCAAGAAACAACTGCCGCAGTTTATTGCGGCACCTCACGGTATTCAATGAAGGCGCGTGAGCGAAGCTCTTGGAGCCATTCAGAGAGTGCGACCTCAGATTTTTGCTCTCGCAAAGCCATGCGCGCCATGTCGCGCAGTTTTTTGATTTCTACGGGGGTTTCCTTGCGTTCAGTCACCTTGATCAGGTGCAGGCCAAATCGAGAAACGGTGGGCTCAGAGATGCCACCAATCGGAACTTGATTCATCACTGATTCAAATTCGGGCACAAAGCTGCCGGGGGCAGACCAGCCCAAGTCCCCGCCTTGGGAGGCAGAACCATCTTGGGAAAATTCACGAGCCAGAGCCTCGAATGTTTTTTGACCTGAAAGAATTTGTTGACGCCAATGCCTCAGGTTTTGCATGATCTCTTCACGAGATAGATTTTTCGATGGGCGTTGCAAAATGTGGCTGGCACGAGTTTGCAGCATCGGAATGGCTGTGGGGCTGCGCCGCTCAACCAATTGCAAGATATGAAACCCGGCCCCAGTACGTAAAATTTGAGGCACGATTTGCCCCGATGCCAGGCCGCGCACAGCATTTACAAAAATATCAGGCAGGCGACTGGCAGCTCGTAAACCCAATTCTCCCGCTTGATTTTTTGATTCATCTTCTGAGAGTTCGAGGGCCAATTTCGCCATCGGCTCACCCGCATTGAGGCGGCTCAATGCTTGTTCTGCCAGCCGGCGTTTTTCACTGATTTGTGCATCATTGGCCGCTTCAGGCACTTTGATCAAAATTTGAGCGATGTTGTATTGGGTGCTCGCACCAGCAGCATCGAGACGGGGCGCAAGAAAAGCATCAATTTCTGTTTCAGTGACTTTGACGCGATTTTGTAATTCGCGATCGCGGGTGCGTTCAATTTGAATTTGATCGCGCAGGTTCTTGCGCCAAGCCTGCAGGCTTGACCCCTGAGAGCGAAGCTGCTCGTTCAATTCGGCAGCAGTCATTTGATTTTGTTGCGCTTGAGCGGCCACAATGCGGTCAAGCTCAGCCTCATCAATGCGAGGGCCCCATTCGCGCGAGTGGGTCAAAAGAATGTGTTCGTCAATCATGGCAGCCAGCACTTGTTGCCGAATTTGATCGGGTGGTGGCAGCGTTGCCCCTGCAGCCTCCGCTTGGCCTACCACACTCTCAAGGCGACGAGAGAGCTCACCCGCCGTGATCAGCTCGCGATTGACCACCACCAAAATATAATCACCTTTTGGGAAAACCTTCACAGATGGAGGAGGGGCGGAAGCCTCGCTCTTGGGTGCAGTCAGGCGCTTTGATGGCGTGGAAGCGGCCGCAGGTTTTGAAGAAGCACGCCTGGACGTGGAGTCCATGGAGCCCGCATCAGACCTACCCGCTGATTGAGCAGCTTGGGCATGAACTGGGGTAGGTGCCGTTGGGGCTGTCGAAGGAGCACCCTTTGCTGAACCCAAAGCGGCCAAGCATGTCAAGCCCGCCAAGGAGAGCCGCGCCCATCTTGGCCATTGAAAAAATTCAGTGTCGTGTTTCACTCTTGATGAAACCTGTCAAAGCGATGGATTGGGGGCAAAAGCCAGGTGCCAAGCACAGCGATACTGGGTTTTGAGTTTTTTTGGATTTTGCCATGCGATGCCGGTTCAGACAGCGACCGGCATTTGTGCAAGAAATTTTTAGGACGTATGAGGCTTAAAGCAGGTGCTTGACACCCTCTTGCTCTTCTTGCAATTCTTTGAGGGTCAGGTTGATTCGATCTTGACTGAAAGCGTCAATTTCAAGGCCTTCAACGATGCGGTATTCACCGCCCTCGGTGGTGACCGGGAATCCGAACATGATATCTTTGGGGATACCATATTCGCCCTGAGAAGGAACCCCCATGGTGACCCATTGGCCTTGGCTTCCCAGGGCCCAGTCACGCATATGATCAATGGCTGCATTGGCGGCAGACGCTGCTGAGCTTAAACCACGGGCTTCAATGATGGCTGCTCCACGTTTTCCTACCGTTGGCAGAAAAACTTCACGGTTCCAGGTTTCGTCATTGATGAGAGTTTTGACACTTTGGCCATCAATGGTGGCAAATCGATAGTCGGCGTACATGGTGGGCGAGTGGTTGCCCCAGACGGCCAATTTCTCGATATGAGCCACTGCCTTGCCCGTTTTGGCCGCAATCTGGGATGCAGCCCGATTGTGATCTAGGCGCAGCATCGCGGTGAAGTTTTTGCGTGGCAGATCGGGAGCGCTTTTCATGGCAATATAGGCATTGGTGTTGGCAGGGTTGCCAACCACCAAAACACGAACATCGCGGTGGGCCACCGCATTCAGTGCCTTGCCTTGGGCGGTAAAAATCTGGGCGTTGGCAGCAAGCAGGTCTTTGCGCTCCATGCCTGGGCCACGTGGTCGGGCCCCCACCAGCAAAGCGTAGTGGGTGTCTTTGAATGCCTGAAGAGGGTCACTGTGGGCTTCCATCCCGGCCAGCAAGGGAAAAGCGCAGTCTTCCAGTTCCATCATGACCCCTTTGAGAGATGTTTGGGCTTTTTCGTCAGGAATTTCAAGAAGTTGCAAAATGACAGGTTGATTTTTGCCGAGCATTTCACCGGAGGCAATGCGAAACAACAAGGCATAGCCAATTTGGCCTGCAGCCCCAGTCACTGCGATACGAACAGCTTGTGCACTCATAAAGATCTCCAATGTGAAAAATAAAAATTTTGGGTTTTGTCAGTGTAGGGCAGTCTCAGGGGGCCCAATGAGCAGGGAAACATTCGCCAACATTCAAGATGCCGAAGATATCGAAACCGGGATTTCCTTGATTTTGGCTTGCCATTCTTGCGGCCCGGTGGTGTGTACCGAAGTACCTAGAGAGTCAACCGCCACAGTCACAGGCATGTCTTGAACTTCAAATTCATAAATCGCTTCCATGCCGAGATCAGGAAAACCGACCACTTTGGCTTTTTTGATGGCTTTGCTGACCAGATAAGCCGCCCCTCCAACCGCCATCAAATAGGCGCTGCGGTGCTTTTTAATGGCGTCAATACCTGTCGGGCCACGCTCAGCCTTGCCGATCATGCCAATCAGGCCGGTTTCAGCAAGCATCATTTCAGTGAACTTGTCCATGCGGGTGGCGGTGGTCGGGCCTGCAGGGCCAACCACTTCATCGCGCACAGGGTCTACAGGGCCGACATAGTAAATGACTCGATTGCTGAAGTCTACCGGAAGCGTTTCACCTCGCGCGAGCATGTCTTGGATGCGCTTGTGGGCTGCATCTCGGCCTGTAAGCAGTTTGCCATTCAAAAGCAGCGTCTGACCTGGTTTCCAGCGTGCCACTTCATCACGGCTGAGGGTGTTGAGATCAATGCGTTGACTTTTTTGATCATCAGGGGCCCAGTGGATATTGGGCCATAAATCCAGTGCAGGGGGGTCAATATAGGCCGGCCCTGAGCCATCAAGGGTGAAGTGCCCATGGCGGGTGGCGGCACAATTGGGGATCATCGCGACAGGCTTGCTGGCAGCGTGGGTTGGATAAGTCGCAATCTTGACATCCAGAACGGTAGTCAGCCCTCCCAGGCCCTGCGCACCGATGCCTAAGGCATTGATTTTGTCGCAAAGTTCAATGCGCAATTCTTCGAGTTTATTCTGGGGGCCACGGGCTTTCAACTCGTACATGTCAATCGAGTCCATGAGGCTTTCTTTGGCCATCAGCATGGCTTTTTCGGCGGTGCCACCAATCCCGAGACCCAACATGCCCGGAGGACACCAGCCGGCACCCATGGTCGGTACCGTTTTCAAAACCCAGTCGATGAGACTGTCGCTCGGGTTGAGCATGACAAATTTGCTTTTGTTTTCAGAGCCACCGCCTTTGGCTGCAACCTGAACATCCACGGTGTTGCCAGGAACCAGGCTCATGTGGATCACGGCAGGCGTGTTGTCTTTGGTGTTTTTGCGCTCAAAAAGGGGATCACTGACGATACTGGCCCGCAGGATGTTTTCAGGGTGCAGGTAAGCGCGGCGAACCCCTTCATTGATGGCATCTTCGATGCTGCCGCTGAACCCTTCAAAGCGCACATTCATCCCGATTTTAAGAAATACATTGACGATGCCAGTGTCTTGACAAATGGGCCGATGGCCTTCTGCACACATTCTTGAGTTGGTGAGAATCTGGGCGATGGCATCTTTGGCCGCAGGGCTTTGTTCTTGTTCATAGGCGCGGGCCAGATGCGAGATGTAATCAGCTGGATGGTAGTAGCTGATGTACTGAAGTGCGGCAGAAATGCTTTCGATCAGGTCGTCTTGGCGAATGGTCGTGATCATGGTGGATATTTGAAAGTCAAGAAAAAGACATTGAGTCTATTTTGAACGGCTTCTTGACTGCAAAACCACCAGGCCGTGCGTCAGGTTGCCTTAAAAATTGGATGTGTGGCTGGCGTTTGTGTGATGGGTTATTTTTTTCCACCAGGCAAAAAGGTCTTCAAAGCGGCCATCAAACCCGATGCGACGCAGATCTTCTGCTGAGCTTGAGCAAAAACTTGCGGTTTGAGTGTCTAAAATATATTTTCGAGAGACTTTATCGCATTCTAGGTAAATCACCTTCAGGTCTTCAACTTGTTGCAGGATATTTTCGCTGGCCTGGCCGATGGGCAGCCATGTTGGTGGGGCTGCCAAAGCAGCGATCGGAAGGCCAAAGGCCAGGGCCAAGGGCCAGGG
>JBEIRS010000311.1:0-1818 GCA_040375795.1 Methylibium sp. | reverse complement strand
CCAAAGTAGAAAAATTTCAAAAAACCTTTGTCGATTGGGTTCGGCGCTCCTGACATATCCAGGCGAAGGTTCTGAATGCTTTTGCAAAGTCTCAGCCATTGAGATTTCACAGGCCCCAATGAGGCCACCAAGGGTATGGTGGCATTGAATTCGATCAGGCACGGTGTGTGTGCGGTGGTCATCGGGTTTCTGTGAGGGCTTGAATGAACCAAACGGGCTGGAAAACAGCAGCCTCTCGCTTGGCTGTGATCGTCCTTGGAGGCTGGGTGCTGATATCGATCTGGCAGGCCTTGAGGCCACGCGCCCTGGAGGACGATCTGGCCAAGGGAAATGGCCGCTTGGAGGTGCTGGAGTTTGATGTATCAGCCCGTTCTGCGGGGCGTATTAAATGGCTCAAGGTCAAAGAGGGCGCTTATGTACAGGCTGGCGAGGCCCTGGTTTGGATGGACACGGCTTCGCTGGAGGCCCAGCGGCGTCAGGCCGAGGCGCGGCTGGCTCAGTCACGCAGCGCCTTGGCCAGCGCCAAAAGCCAGTGGGCACAGCGTCAAAGTGACCATGAGGCTGCCAAGGCTGTATTGGCATCACGCAAGGCCGATCTGAAGTGGGCCCGTTTGCAGCATTCACGGTCGCTGCAATTGGCGCAAAGTGGCTTTGTATCATGGCAGGCGCTGGACTTTGATGATGCCCGCGTCGAAAGTGCTGTGGCCGCCTTGAATGCAGCCCAGGCCCAGCTTCATGCAGCCGAAGCCGCGATGGTGAGTGCCGAAGCGCAATCGTCAGGGGCACTGGCTTTGGTGGCGGCCGAGGAGGCTGATGTAGCACGTTTTCAGGCCGACATGGATGATGCTGTCTTGAAGGCACCCCGAACAGGCCGCATTCAGTATGTGTTGGCTCAAGATGGCGAGGTGGTGGGCGCAGGCGGCAAGGTTCTGAGCCTGATTGATTTGAGTGAAGTTTATATGACGGTTTTTTTGCCGATGGCCGCGGTGGGGCCATTGGCACTGAACAGCGAGGCCCGCTTGGTATTGGACTCGACCCCGGGCTGGGTGATTCCTGCGGTGGTGTCGTTTGTGGCCGAAGAGGCTCAATTTACTCCGCGAAGTGTTGAAACTGCCAGCGAGCGTGAGAAGCTGATGTTTCGCGTCAAGCTTCGGGTGGCCCCCGAGATGGTTCACAAGCACCAAGACCGGATCAAGGCAGGCTTGCCTGGCATGGCTTATGTGCGCCTGAATCCCCTCAAACCCTGGCCGGAGTATTTGCAAATCAAGGAGATTGATTCGCGCGCTGGCCCTTGACTACTGAAGCTCACGGCCAGTGGGGCAGGTGCCTATTTTGATGCCGTCGATTGTGACAGCCAGGCCAAATCAAGTTTTCCATGAAAGTAAGCCATGCCAACTTTAGAGCCCATTGAGGGGCATTCAACACCTGAAAATACCGCTCTTGCAATCAATCTTGAGGGCGTGAGTTACCACTATGGGGCGGTACAGGCCTTAGATCAAGTCACTTGGCGTATCTTGGCGGGTTCGAGGGTGGGTTTGATCGGGCCTGATGGAGTGGGTAAATCAACCTTACTTGCCTTGATATCGAGCTCTAGGGCGATGCAGTCAGGGCGTCTTGACGTTTTGGGGCAAAACATTGCCCACAAAAGTGCGCGGGCCAAGGTTTGTCAGAGTCTGGCTTATTTGCCACAAGGTTTGGGGCGCAATCTTTATCCGGCTTTGTCGGTGGGGGAAAATATTGATTTTTTTGGCCGCCTGTTCGGGCTGGGCCAGCAAGATCGCCAAGCACGCCGGAAGGCTTTGCTGCAAGCCACAGGCT
>JBEIRS010000353.1:0-1361 GCA_040375795.1 Methylibium sp. | reverse complement strand
GTAATGATGGCAATCTGCTAAGACAAGATTCTCTTCCTGATCTCCTTTCACAATTTTTCACGGCCAGTACCAATCTGTACTGAGTCGGCTCTGCAAAATTCAATGGTGTGATGGCTCTCTGAATTCTGCGACTGCAGCTTGCCGTGAACACAAGCCACTTTGAGCAAAACACTCGATTTCCACCATGACCTGAGCCATACACGACGACGCAACCGCAATCTATGCCATCAGATCCCCTTGCCTCAATCGCAATGGACATTCTAAGAATATCAACTTTAATGCAATCAAGCACTGCCCAATAACGTGCATAAGAGACGATCAGCTGACAGTGCAAAGGCGCGACACACACAAAATCCAAACAGAAGTGCAAAATCAGGTTTTCAGGGTTCCCTTGGGGTTGTCTTGCTACCAGCCTGAATCAAAGGCCAAAGCAGGAGGTGGAGCCCGGCACACTAAAGTTCAAACGGGGGTTTGATATGGCATCCATCTTTTTTTATTTGGGCCTGGGTATTTTGATCGGATGGTTTTTTCAGAAAAGAAAAGCTACTCTTGATAAGACGAACGATGAGCCTGAGCTGACTCAATGTCGTCTTGAGGCCGATAAGCAATTTCGAAGTTTACATATTTCATCGAATATGGAGAGCTTGATTTTTAATGGCTCTGACGCTGAGATTGTCAGCGAAGAAGAGCATTTTGAGGCCACGCCGAATGGCAAAGCCTTCATTGGCTACTCAATCACCCGCTATGCCATGAACCAGGCAGGTGAGTATTTCATGTTCCGATCAAATATCGGCTCGAAGCCCTTTATCAAGCATCTTTCGCGAGATCGAGCGAAATTGGTGTTGAAAGACAAGTATCGTGAGCGTTGCCCATCTGATGGCTCTGCTTCATGCGGCATGGATTGTCTTGGCACACAAGCTAGACTGGTGGCTTGATCAAGATTGTTTGAAGCACATACTGGCTTGAATGATTGTTTATTCCCGCTTCGGCGGGAATTCATCAAGCCCTCACAATTTCTGAATTGCCAAGCAAGTACAAGTCAACATTCTCGCCGCAGCCAGCGGCTGAGCTATTTATCCTCGACAGGATCGGGAAGTTCAATCTTGACTTCGAGCACTTCAAGATCACCCTGGCGTTCAAGGAGCACTTTGATGTCATCGAGGTCGACACTGACGTACTTGGAGATGACCTCCAAAAGTTCTTTTTGCAGATCAGGCAAATATGTGGGGCCGCACTGGCGCCCGTTGCGCTCATGGGCCAAAATAATTTGCAAACGTTCTTTAGCCACAGAGGCAGTGCGTTTTTTCTCCCCCAAAAAAAACGAAAGGAAGTTCATGGATCATCTCCCACCAAAAAATCGC
>JBEIRS010000232.1:0-2825 GCA_040375795.1 Methylibium sp. | reverse complement strand
CCCGGTTAGGCACAATGGGTAAAATGGCAATCCGATTATTCTCGGCTTGGGTTGAGAGTTCTTGATACTTGATGACTTGTAAATGAAACAATCGATAAATCAAAAGGCCAAAGCAGAATAAAACAAACCAAGCCGCCACCCACAAACGGGTGCGGAATCGGCTGAAATCTTGATCAAGGTTTTGCAGGTCGGTCATGGCCTGATACATCAACACCGAGCAGGGCATGTCATGAATAAAAGTGACACCTGACCGACCTGACGGCGGCATACCCAAAAAAATTTATAGGGGGCGGTTTTCATCGGGATCAGGTGCGCGACGCTGGGGGGCGAGCAATAACCAGCTGATACATGGCCAAAGACAGGCTTCGAAAGTTGGAGCCCACAGTAAATTCCATCCTGGTAACATACCTCCAAAGGCCATACGCACTAGAAAGGCCACCCCATGAGCGGCAATAAACAAAGGAAAAATTTGCAAAGCCTGAGCCAGTACTGGAAACCAAAGCAAGCGACGATGAATGGTGACGGCAAAGAAACTCAACAGGGTGTAGGCTAAAGCATGCTGACCCAGTACCGCACCATCATGGACATCCATCAACAGGCCGACCAAAAAAGCAAACCCGACCCCAACCCGTCGAGGCTGATGAACATTCCAAAAGACCATTGTTAAGGCTAATAAATCAGGCATGGCCGGCACCCTTCCAAAGGGGGCAAGGTTGATCGCAAAGGCCAAAACCAAAGTCACCCAAATGAACAGAGGGTTCACCGGTAAAAGCAGCTGATCTGAACCACGCGGCATGATCATGGTGAACCTCGAGGGGATAAAGGCGGGGGTTTGGCAGAGGATTTTCCAGGGGGTTTGCCTGTAGCGCTTGGCTCAGGATCGGGCGCAGGTCGAGGGGGTAATTGCAAGCCTACTGGTTGCAAAACCAACACAAATCGAACCCCATCAATTTTAGCCACGGGAGAGAGTGAAATATTTGCAAAGCCTGAATCGACTTTGCGTTCAATATTTTCAACCCGGGCCACAGGAAGACCGGGTGGATAAACGCCGTCGATGCCAGAGGTGTTGAGTGGGTCACCTTCTTGGACATCGGCATTGGTTGCCATAAAGCGAAGGGCCAAGCCACCGTGTCGACCTTCACCACCATAAGCTGAGCCACGGACCTGAGTGCGAGCATTGAGCACTGGAATGGCGGCATCCTTGTCTGTCAGTAACGTGACTTCAGCGCTCAAGGGGTAAACGCGGGTCACTTGCCCCAAGACCCCTTCTGCGTTAATCACGGGAGACCCCAGCGCCACAGATTGAGATTGACCACGATCAATGATGACCTTGCGTGAAAAAACATCTGGGGCTTCATAGAGAATTTCCGCGGCCTGAGATCGAACAGTCATGGCAGGTCGAAGGTCAAGAAGGGCCCGGAGTTGAGCGTTTTCCAGAACGAGTTGATCAGCGCGACTGGCTCGTTCAGCCAGGCTGACCATATCTTGCAGCAAATGTGCTTGGGCTTGTTGAGCCTGCTGCAGACCTGCCAAATAATCTTGTGTTGATCTCCAGACCCCCAGGGGAGTAACAGGGAGCGTTGCACTGGGTAAAGAATGGTAGACAAGCCGGCCCGCAAAGGCTCTGTCAGTTTATAGCGAGAGTCAGCGACCATCAAGAAAATTGATAAAGCCGAAAACAGCACCAGTTTGGTCAGTGCTGAAGGCCCCTGCCGGAAAAAAGGAGGGGGCGATCGATCAAAAAGTCCTAGGGGCATGGGCGTCAGTCATGTGCAGGGCTTGCAGCCACAGGCCGATCAGGTGGGCGCCGCGCCTCTTGGCAGGCCCAAGCATCAGCCGAGCAGCGCCTATGATATTGCAAGGGTTTTACTCCGACGTGAAAATAGGACCTAAACGTTCCATTTTTTCGAGGGCCATGCCACAGCCTCGAACCACGCAGGTGAGAGGGTCTTCGGCAACCAGTACAGGTAACCCTGTTTCTTCAGCCAGAAGGCGATCAAGATCTCTCAGTAAAGCACCGCCACCTGTCAGCATCATTCCGCGTTCAGCAATATCAGCCCCGAGTTCAGGGGGGGTCAATTCAAGGGCGTTTTTAACAGCCGAGACCATTTGATTGAGTGGGTCGGTCAGGGCCTCCAGGATTTCATTGCTGCTGATGGTGAAGCTTCGTGGCACGCCCTCCGAAAGATTGCGCCCTTTGACTTCGATTTCTTTGACCTCCGAGCCAGGAAAGGCTGAACCAATGCTTTTCTTGATGGTTTCCGCAGTTTGCTCACCAATCAACATGCCATAGTTACGTCGGATGTAATTGATGATTGATTCATCGAATTTATCGCCGCCAATGCGAATGCTGCCTTTGTAAACCATCCCCCCCAGAGAAACCACCCCCACCTCGGTAGTACCCCCGCCAATATCCACCACCATTGAACCACTGGCCTCAGAAACGGGCAGCCCGGCTCCGATCGCTGCTGCCATGGGTTCTTCGATCAAATAAACTTCAGAGGCCCCAGCACCAAGGGCAGACTCGCGAATGGCGCGGCGTTCGACCTGGGTTGAACCGCACGGGACGCAAATGATGATGCGCGGACTGGGCCTCAGCACAGAGCGAGGGTGCACCATTTTGATAAATTGCTTCAGCATTTGCTCAGTGACCGTGAAATCAGCAATCACGCCGTCTTTCATGGGTCGAATGGCATCAATATTGCCAGGCACTTTGCCCAGCATGGCTTTGGCCTCTTTGCCAACCGCTTGAATGGTTTTTTTCCCGTGGGGGCCACCTTCGTGGCGAATCGCTACCACAGAAGGTTCATCCAGAACGATACCCT
>JBEIRS010000010.1:0-14695 GCA_040375795.1 Methylibium sp. | reverse complement strand
TGTCCAACACGCGCCGAGCATCATCACGAGATAATTGCAGCACGCTAGCTGCTTCAGTAACATCAATGAAGTCCTGTACGCGCAAAGCATCAAGTACCAACAACTGATCCAGACCAACATCAGCACCTTGCGAATCCAGTCTTGCAATCAACCGTGCCAGCGCCTCGTGCGCACCTTGATTGAATATCCGCAATGTCACCGAGTGACCATCGGTTGTGTATTCAGGCCGTCGCTTTCCATAAATCAACGCTGATCTAAAAATCCGCCGACGACCAATTCCAGAAGACTCAACCAAACGAAGTTTGACGAGCGCATTAGCCAAGGTTCGGTTTCTCGGCACCGCTTCATGGCGAAGGATATTTTCTGGCGTAATCCCATCCACAAAACCGCCCGGGCTAGTCACCACTAGCTCATTAGCCGAATGGCGCACCAGCACCTCGCCGGGATTTAGGTAATCACGGTTCATAGCCTATACCTACTTACCATACCCACTTTATTCTGATGCAGCAATCGACATTCGAAAGCGAAAGAATGTCAAAAGCCGCTACATGAGCGGCTTCTGTTGGCATTTCGGAATTGGAAACGACAGCGATTTTTACAAAAATGTGGTGTTTCTGATTAGACGTTGAACAAAAAATTCAATACGTCGCCATCTTTCACGACATACTCTTTTCCCTCTGAGCGCATCTTCCCGGCATCTTTGGCACCTTGTTCGCCGTTGAAGGTGATGTAGTCGTTGAAGGCAATGGTTTGAGCACGAATAAAGCCCCGCTCAAAGTCGCTATGAATAACGCCGGCAGCCTGAGGGGCGGTGTCGCCAGTTCGGATGGTCCAGGCGCGAACTTCTTTGACGCCAGCCGTGAAGTAAGTGTGCAGGCCCAGCAATGAAAAAGCCGCACGGATCAATCGGTTCAGACCAGGCTCGGTTTGGCCCATCTCTTTCAAAAAAAGCAGCTTGTCTTCCTCGTTCATTTCAGCAAGCTCAGCCTCGGTTTGAGCACAAATAGGCACCACTGGAGCATTTTGGCTTTTGGCAAACGCAGTGAGTTTGTCAAGGAGGGGATTGTTTTCAAAACCACCTTCATCAACATTGCCAACAAACATTGCGGGCTTGGCGGTAATGAGGCACAGTGGCTTGAGGAGGGCCTGGTCTTCCTTGCTCAAAGCCATGCTGCGTACGGGGTGCCCTTGATTCAAAGCATGAAGGCAGTCATGCAAAACCTGCAGTAGGCGTTGAGCTTCTTTGTCGCCTGCCTTGGCGAGTTTGGAATAGCGCTGAATCGATTTTTCGACGGTTCCGAGGTCAGCAAGACAAAGCTCAGTTTGAATGACCTCAACATCTGCGATGGGGTCTATCTTGCCTGACACATGGATCACATTGGGGTCATCGAAGCATCGCACCACATTGACAATCGCGTCGGTTTCACGAATATGTGCCAAAAATTGGTTACCAAGGCCCTCTCCCTTGGAGGCTCCGGCCACCAAGCCTGCAATATCTACAAATTCAACCGTGGCTGGCATGATGCGCTCAGGTTTGACCAGCGATGCCAGTTGCTGCAGCCGGGAATCTGGCACCGGCACGATACCCACATTGGGTTCAATCGTACAAAAAGGGTAGTTTTCTGCTGCAATACCGGCCTGGGTCAGTGCATTAAAAAGGGTTGATTTTCCTACATTGGGCAGGCCCACAATGCCGCATTTCAGACTCATAAATATCTTTCAATTCAAGTTTTGCAAAGCGTCTTTGCCTGATCTTGTTTGGTATGCGATCGCACCGCAGATCAAGCCACTCAGAACCCCGCTGGCATGTGACCATGGTGCCACAAAAATACCCAGCCCTTCAGAGTATTGAACTGCCGGGCCCCAGGGAGACTCATGGAGCACCTTGCCCAACAAAACCAGCATCATCACTCCACCCAGAAGCTTGTCAGACTTGGACGTGGTTTGCTGATGGTGACTTTGAATGCCCCAAGGTTGAGAGGCTGCAGGGGCAGGGGGTGTTTGATCTCCTGACATGATAAGCCACACTGCGATGATGCTCATGCCCGCATGCAAAACACCCGACGCGCCGCCAAAGTGCAAAAGCTCAGGGCGCCCAAGTAGGCCCAGGTGGGTCAAAGGCCAGGCCACACACCAAGCCACGGCATAAGGCCCTGGAACCTTGGCTGCCACCCCAAGGCAGGCCAGCAAAATCAAGCCCAACAGGTTGATGACTGCGTGCCACAGGCTGTAATGCACCATCACCGGTGTCCACCAGCGCCAGGGCTGAGACCATGCCCGGTGTGGCTGCCAGTCCATCAGCAAATTCCATGACCCAGGCCAGCTTTCGCCGGGCAGGCTGCCAAATAACATCAGCAAAATCAATACACTGGATACTCTCCACCAGCCTGAGGCAAACCATCGTCGAGAAAAAATCGGCAGAATCACAATTCCTCTACAGCGAGGCAAAATAATGATGGAACTTGGGTGGCTTTTGCCACAAGGCTTGCTCGTCAAAATGCTGATTTTTGATACACGACGTAGTATAAGGGTCATCAAATGATAGGTCTTGTTCAGGAGGCTCAATTGTTTCTATCTCTTTTATCCAGGGTTGATTGTTTACGTCTTTATTGGTTTTCCCCTTGTCGTGTGGCTCTGGCTTTGGTGCTCTGGGGGATTTCTCTGGTGGCCTTGGCCACTCAATTGCCAGTACCACCAGACAGTACGCTTCAAAAAATCAAAAATACAGGTGTGATTTATTTGGGGCAACCAGAAAGGGCTTTGCAGTTTCCCTTTTTTTATCTTGACGAAGAAAAACGTCCCATCGGGTTCTCAAGAGATATTGCCCAAAAAATTGTTGAAGCAATTCGTTTGCGACTCGGAATGCCGCAACTGGAAGTCAAAATGGTCTCCATGACCTCGCAAAATCGCTTCACCTTGATGAACTCTGGCGTGATTGACCTGATTTGTACAACAACCACCAACACCCTTGAGCGACAAAAGCAATTTGCTTTTTCAAATTCTTTTTTCGTCAGTACAACACGGCTTTTGACCCGACCCAATTCAGGCATTCGCAAATTCTCTGACTTGGCAGGCAAGCGGGTGGTTGTGAATGCCCTGACCACCTCCGAAGATTTGCTGCGTAAATTCGATGCGGACAACAAAATAGGCATCCAGATCACCGCCGTCACTGACCTTAGCACCTCTGCCATGACGCTTTTGGAAACTGGGCAGGCCGATGCCTACATGGCCGATGATGCCCTTTTGTATGGCCGTGTGGCCCAGGCGTGGCGGCCCCAAGATTGGTTGATCACTGGAGCCCCTTTGTCTCGTGAAGCGTATGGTTGTCTGATGCGCAAAGGGGACGTCGCGTTCAAATCATTGGTTGACAACACCATTATTTCAATGATGAAAAGTGGTGAAATTCATACTCTTTATCGACGATGGTTTCAATCTCCGATTCCGCCGGCGGGCGTGAATTTGAACTTTCCAATGAGCAAAGACATGGAGGCACTGATTCGTAACCCCCATGATCAAGCCCTTTAGATTTTAAATAGCATGTCAAGAGGCTCAGTAAACTTGATGGGCTGATTTAATTTTTCAAGACCATGAACCTTCCAGGCTTAAATTTTCAACTCGGCCCAGACATTGATGCCTTGCGGGACGCCATTCGTGATTTTGCTCAGGCGGAAATTGCCTCCAAAGCGGCTGAAGCCGACAAGACCGATCAATTTCCAATGGCGCTTTGGCCTCAAATGGGGGCTTTGGGCTTGCTTGGGATCACGGTTCCTGAAGCGCAGGGGGGAACCGGCATGGGCTACCTGGCACACATGATTGCCATGGAAGAAATCAGCCGTGCCTCGGCCAGCATCGGCCTGAGTTACGCAGCCCACAGCAATCTATGCGTCAATCAAATTCAACGTCATGGCACCCCCGAGCAACGTCAAAAATACCTGCCAATGCTGATCCGTGGCGAGCATATTGGTGCTTTGGCGATGAGTGAGCCTGGAGCAGGCTCAGACGTCATGAGCATGCAGGCGCATGCCAACGATAAGGGGGATCATTTTTTATTGAATGGCACCAAGATGTGGATCACCAACGGCCCTGATGCGCATGTGCTGGTCGTTTACGCCAAAACCGCCCCTGATTTGGGGGCCAAGGGAGTCACTGCTTTTTTGATTGAGCGAGATATGCCAGGCTTCAGTGTTGCGCAGAAGCTTGACAAACTTGGCATGCGTGGCAGTCATACGGGTGAGCTGGTGTTTCGAGATGTCAAGGTGCCCAAATCTCAGATATTGGGTGAGTTGCATGGCGGTGCCAAGGTGCTCATGAGCGGCCTGGATTTTGAACGTGCGGTGCTGGCTGCTGGCCCAATCGGTATTATGCAGGCCGTGATGGATCAGGTGATACCCTATGTACATGACCGCCACCAATTTGGCCAGAGCATCGGTGAATTTCAATTGATCCAGGCCAAGTTGGCTGACATGTACACGGCCTTGCAGGCGGCCCGAGCGTTTTGTTACACCGTAGGCAAAAACCTTGACTTGCTCTCAGCCCAGCCGGGGGGGCATACCCGCACCATCCGCAAAGATTGCGCTTCAGTCATTCTTTGGTGCGCTGAAAAAGCCACCTGGATGGCCGGAGAGGGTATCCAGATTTTTGGGGGCAATGGCTACATCAATGATTATCCCCTGGGGCGGCTGTGGCGTGATGCCAAGCTGTACGAGATCGGTGCAGGCACCAGCGAGATCCGTCGTATGCTGATTGGCCGGGATCTCTTCGCTGAAACAGCCTGAGCCACACCAGCCTCAGGCAAAAAATTCGGTCACTATGGCGATGTTTCCTGCAAAGCTCAGTCATGCACAGGCTTTTGATATTGCAAACGCCTTGTTGGCAGGGTTCAACCGACACTACCGATTGTTTCGGGCCACCAGTGCCCACGCCAAAGAACGCTTCGAGCAGGCCAACTGGCATGGTCAGCAGCAGGCGCAGCGTGAGCGTATTGAGTTTTATGACCAGCGTGTTCAGGAGGCCTATGAGGCCCTCCAACGTGATTTCAATGCTGAGAGTTTGTCGATAGAGATATGGCAACAAATCAAGTTGTACTTCGTTGGTTTATTGCTTGATCATCATCAACCGGAGTTGGCTGAAACATTTTTCAATTCGGTGACCACGAAAATTTTGCATCGCAATTATTTTCATAATGACTTTATTTTCGTCCGGCCCGCAGTCTCTACGGAGTACATTGATGATGGCCAGCAAACCCATACCACCTTTCGGGCTTATTATCCGCGCAAAGAAAATTTCGCTCAGGTCTGGTATCAAATCATGACTGATTTTGCTTTGCAGCGGCCCTTTGAAAACTTGTCGCGAGATGTCGCGCAAGTGATGCAGGCTGTTGACAATGAATTGGGGAATTTTCGTGCACGGGCCAATTTTCAGGTGCAGGTATTGAGCTCGCTTTTCTTTCGCAATAAAGGCGCCTATGTGCTGGGTAAAGTCATTAATGGCTACAAGGAAACTCCTTTTGCCCTGCCCATTTTGCACACGCCACATGGCGAGTTAATGATTGATGCCATGTTATTTAGCGAAGATGATTTGCTGATGGTGTTCAGTTTTGCGCGCGCTTACTTTATGGTTGATATGGAAGTGCCCTCGGCTTATGTGCAGTTTTTGCGCTCCATGATGCCACGCAAGCCACGTGCTGAACTCTACAGTGCGTTGGGCTTACAAAAACATGGCAAAAGCCTTTTTTACCGAGATTTTCTTGCGCATTTGCGCTCAAGCACCGATCAATTTCGTATAGCGCCGGGCATCAAGGGCATGGTGATGCTGGTCTTTGATTTGCCGAGCTTTCCCTATGTGTTCAAAGTCATCAAAGATCACTTTCCCCCACAAAAAGAGACCAGTCGGGAGATCATTCAAGGCAAATATTTGTTGGTCAAGCAGCATGACCGGGTCGGGCGCATGGCCGATACGCTGGAGTACAGCAATGTGGCATTTCCGAGGGATCGCTTCAATGATGAACTGCTGCGTGAATTAGAAATTTGTGTTCCCAGCCAGTTAGAGATTTCAGACCGCGATGATGATGGCCGCAAAGAGGTTATTTTGAAGCATGTTTATATTGAGCGCCGGATGATCCCGCTGAATATTTACCTTCAAGAGGCTACGCCAGCCCAGATGGAGCATGCTGTGATTGATTATGGCAATGCCATCAAAGATTTGGTCGCCGCCAATATCTTTCCGGGCGATATGTTATGGAAAAACTTTGGCGTCACCCGGCACAAAAAGGTGGTGTTTTATGATTACGATGAAATCGAATATCTGACCGATTGTCATTTTAGGTACCTTCCTGTGCCTCGTCATGCCGAGGAGGAGATGTCTGCCGAACCGTGGTATCCCGTGGGCCCTCGCGATGTTTTCCCTGAAACCTTTGGCCCCTTTTTATTGGGTCATGCCGCTGTGCGCCAAATTTTCATGCGCCATCATGCCGATTTGCTTGATGCTGCCTTTTGGCAGCGGCATCAAGAAAGAATTCGATCGGGCCATGTCCATGATGTTTTTCCTTACGATGCCCACAAACGGTTCATCCATCAACGACAAGGGCTTCCAGCTCCACTGCCTGAATTGATCAACGATGCTGACGAGACCATGTTATGAATCAAGATCCAGTGATGATTGTCGGTGCGGCGCGTACACCCATGGGGGGCCTGCTGGGTGAATTGTCTGCACTTTCTGCCTCGGCTTTGGGCTCGGTGGCTATTCAAGCGGCAGTTTCGAGGTCTGGCGTGGATTCTGGATTGATTGATGAAGTTTTGATGGGAAACTGTCTCATGGCTGGTCAAGGCCAGGCGCCTGCCAGGCAGGCTGCCTTGGGAGCCGGGCTGCCCCAGTCTGTGGGGGCCGTCACCTTGTCAAAAATGTGTGGTTCCGGTTTACGGGCCTTGATGTTTGCCCATGACATGCTGTGTGCAGGTTCAGCCCGGGTGATGTTGGCCGGGGGGATGGAAAGCATGAGCAACGCCCCCCACCTGATGCAGGTTCGTCGTGGTCTTCGCTACGGCGCTGGTCGCTTACTGGACCACATGGCGCTGGATGGCCTTGAAGATGCTTATGAGCCAGGTCGGGCCATGGGTGAATTGGCGGAGGAATGCGTGATCCGCTATCAATTCACCCGAGATCAGCAAGATGAATTTGCCATTCGTTCGACCCGCCGGGCACTTGAAGCCCAGGCCCAAGGGTATTTTCAGTGGGAAATGGCCCCAGTTGCGTTGAGAGGCAAAGGGGTGGACACACTCATTGATCGCGATGAGCAGCCTGCCAAGGCCAAGTTCGAAAAAATATCCACCCTCAAACCGGCGTTTAAGCCTGAGGGCACGATCACAGCAGCAAACGCCTCCAGCATTTCTGATGGCGCTGCGGCTTTGGTATTGATGCGTGAGTCAGAGGCACGACGCCTGGGGTGCACGCCTTTGGCGCGCATTCGGGCTCATGCGGTCCATGCCCAGGCCCCCGCATGGTTCACTACGGCGCCTGTCGGGGCCATTCAAAAGGTGCTACAAAAAACTGGGTGGTCGGTCCATCAAGTCCATCTCTGGGAAATCAATGAAGCCTTTGCCGCAGTCACCATGGCCGCAATGACCGAGCTTGCGCTGCCGCCTGAGGTCGTGAATGTTCACGGTGGCGCCTGCGCTCTTGGGCACCCCATTGGGGCCAGCGGGGCCCGCATTGTGGTGACTTTGCTGGGCGCCCTGCGCCAGCGAGGTCTGCAAACTGGTGTTGCAGCCTTGTGCATTGGCGGTGGTGAAGCTGCGGCCTTGGCTTTGGAGCGGGTGTGATTGCCGCATGCAGCCGCATGCTTCCACTAAGAATTTTTGGGTTTTTTAATCTGCCCCAAAACAGCAAAGGGGTTGGATTTTTCAGGGACTGGCTCTGGTGTGGGCTGGAGCAGTGGGCGGGGGCATGTTTCATGGCGGGGCAGCCACGGCAAAGAAAGCACCAGCTCGTCTTCTATCAGTTCTAAAAGATTGAAAGACAGTGTCAATGCCAGAACATCATCATCGCTTTTGGCATCTTCGGCTGCTGCGGCTTCTTCACCTGCCACAAAGCGTAAACTGCGTTCAACCTGCAAGTTCACCGGTAAAGGCTGCAGGCAGCGTTGGCACGTCATCAACAAGGAGGCCGATGCCTCAAGGTGCAGCCATACTTCAGGCTCTTGGGCGCGAACAGGGCGCCATTCTCCGTGGGCCGCCCACAAAATAAGATCTTTATCGGAAGGGCGCACCTCGGGGGCGCTGTAGTCAAGCAATTTTGGGCAATTCAACAAAGGCAAATGACCTGATAACTCAGCCGCATGTTCGGCAAAAGCCCGGATGTCAAGATGGTAAGGATCTAATTGGCGTTTTTTCATAAGCTCCAGTTTATGCCCAAGGGCAAGATAGTTCAAAATGCGCGAATGACTTTCCCTTTAATTTTGGCATCCACCTCACCTTACCGGCGCGAGCTCCTCTCCCGGCTGCGTCTTCCTTTTTCTGTTCATGCACCTGGAATTGATGAAACCCCTTTGGTGTCAGAGTCTCCGCCCGCCTTGGCAAGGCGGCTTGCACTGAATAAAGCCAAAGCTTTGGCGGAACGCTTCCCGGGGGCGACCGTGATTGGCTCTGATCAGGTGGCTGACCTTGATGGCCAGCCTCTTGGTAAACCGGGTTCGCATGACAACGCACTGGCCCAGTTACGTGCCATGAGTGGCTGCAATGTGGTGTTTCAGACGGCGGTGGCGGTGGTTCGTGTCGGGCCGTCGCCTTTTGACGAAGTGGCCCTGCAGTCCGTCAAGGTCCAATTTCGGACGCTTTCTGAGCAAGAAATAGAACGCTATCTTCAACTTGAGCCGGCTTATGATTGTGCTGGGAGCGCAAAATCTGAAGGGCTGGGGATCATTTTGCTAAAATCAATCGAATCCAATGACCCCACCGCATTGATTGGTTTGCCATTGATTGACACCTCACGGCTCCTGCGTGCAGCGGGCCTAGACCCCCTCCACGTGGAGGCCACGTGAGATCTGCCGCCACTTTGTACTTGGTTCCCAATACCCTGGATCTGGGTACTCAGCCCGCTCCCTCCATTGAATGGGCCATTCCAGCCAAAGTGCTGATACAAGCTGCCCAATTGAAGCACTGGATTGCAGAAAACGCCAAAACCACACGGGCTTTTTTGAAACGAATTGACGCCATAGCACCACTTCATCTGCCCCTTCAAAGCCTTGATATTGTCGAAATTCCAAGGCATCCCAAAGGGGGAAGTACAGAAATTGGGGCCTGTGTGCAATCACTTCTGGCCCCGGCCCTCGAAGGCAATGATATCGGCCTGGTTTCTGAGGCTGGGCTGCCCGGAGTCGCCGACCCTGGCGCCCATGTCGTGGCAACAGCCCACCAGATGGGCATCCCGGTGGTCAGCTTGGCTGGGCCCAGCTCGATTGTGATGGCACTGGCTGCCAGTGGCTTACACGGCCAAAGTTTTGCCTTTGTCGGCTATCTTCCTGTCGAGGCAGGCGCTAGAGGCCAACGTCTTCGCGAACTTGAGGCCATTTCGCGGCGTGATCAACAAACGCAATTGATGATCGAAACGCCGTATCGAAACCAGGTTTTTTTCGAGGCATTGCTCACCCATCTCACAGACACCTGCATGGTCTCTGTGAGCTGCGGGCTGACATTGCCCGGGGGGTTTAGTCAAACCAAGTCCATCAAAGCCTGGCGCAGCAACAAGCTTTTACTCCCGTCTCACATGCCCAGCGTCTTTGCCCTTCAGGCCGGGGATACGTTCGCCTTTTCGCGACCACGCTCGCAATAATTGTCTCATCGACCACGATCCTTGGGCGCTTGATTTGGAGTATTTTTTGCCGGGGCAGGTTTTCGTCGGCCCTTTTTTACGGGGGTGGGCTGAGCCGCAGGGGGGGCAGGTTCGACTTCTGGCAAAACCCCCCAAGTGGCTACATCCCCCACCAAGACACTGTTGGCAAAAAGACGCACAGGCACCACGGCATACTGACCGTCAACGTGAACCATTCCAATGTTTTTCTCGTCAAGCTTGACCCAATATTGACCCGGAGAAAAGTATCGACGAACCATGTAAACCCTTTCAGGCAACATACGCCACATGCGGTCATCTGCTCGTTTTTTGCTGATGGTGGACGGGGTTCTCTCTCCAAACGGGCCGAATTTTTCGATGGCTTGATCCTGCCCCTCAGCCTTGGCAATCGTGCGGGAAGCCTCTCGCAAAATCAGCCCGGGCATTTCATCTTTCAAGGCCCGACGAGCCATCAGATTAAAATCAAGCACGGGTTGGGGCTTCAAGGAAATCGACCCTATTTGCAATGCAAAAACATCAGGCGTCAGAGAGGGAGTGATCACAGGATAAGAAATAGAGGTCCTCACAAGCCCCTTCTGGGTCAGTACTGGCACAGTGAAAGCCATCGGTTTTCGGGCAGGTGCAAAGCCAGTTTCAATCAAAAACAAGACATCCGTTTTTCTTTGTTTGCGCTGATGCGTCAAGAGATTGCGCATTTTCAATTCACGCAAACCATCGTCCAAAACTGCAGAATCAGGCTTGAGTTCAATGGCCTTTTGGTAACTGGGTGCGGCCAAACCAGGTTCATTGAAAGCTTCGTAAAGAAAACCTGCCAAATAATGACTCAGTGCATTTTGATGGCCGTTTTTAAGAGACAACACCTCATCCTCATGGAGAGTTTCTACGGGGTAGTCCTTCAGTTCTTGCGTGATCCCTTGGATTCCTTTTTCACTGGCCTCTGCTTCGGCCTGAGCTCTTTCCTGGGCTCGAAAGGCGCTGATCAGGGCCTCACGCTCATGGGTTCGCTTGAGATCCATCCGGGCGGTTTGCCAATCGCCCATGGCCATACGATTGAGCGCCAAACGGGTGCTTAACATGACTTTTTCATAATCCTGCCCTTCATAGGGTTTGGATCGATGAGTGCTGGGGCTGATTTCACCTGTGCCCAGGAGCTTTTGGGGATGGTTTGCAGCAGCGTCTTCCCATGCTTTGATGCGTTCATCAGCCTGCAACAGAGTGGCATTGCTGTCACCATATTGCCGGTTTAAGCGCAATAATTCGCCACGTTCAAGTTGATAAAGTATTTGTTTTTTGTGTTCATCTGTGGGTGCTGTGGCATCAAGTTTGGCGATGGCAGCCTCAATGGATTCAGCTTCGGTGACAAGTTGAGCGTTAAATCCGGGCTCATCCTGGCTTTGCATGGTGGCGCAACCACTGGTCAGTAACACCAGCGACCAGAGCATGGCAATGGATTGAATTTTCAAAAAACTCTCCTTTCAAAAACCTCAACTTCTTGAGCCTTTTGGCAATTTCTGCAATCTGGCCAAAAGAACTGTGCAGAAATTTCTTCGTGAGTGTTGCATTGACAAGCTCTGCTTGTCCTCCAAAAAAAGCACATTGGCGCCAAACCTTTGTACCATCAAGCGCCAATCATTGACATTTTTATAACTCGCTCCTGGCCGATAAACTAGACACTGGGCCTTTTTCTCCAATCTGAATATCACCATTGAAAACGCCCAAAGGAAAGGGTGAACGCCATTCAGTACGTCGTACTTTGAGCTTAAAAATGATGGCGGTGATGTGCGATATTTTGGATATTGATCCATGGCATCCACTGGAATGGGGCGGTCAAGGGTGGTTTTGGCCTCGATAAAAAGAAACATTTTTGACATCAATTGTTTTTATTTTCTTTCTTTCTTAGATCGGTTCATTCCATGAAAAAAGTGCCAATCTCTTCACTACAAATTGCTTTCATTGGCGGCGGCAATATGGCGCAGGCTCTCATTGCAGGGTTGATCCGTGCCGAACATCCTGTCAATGCGATACAAGTCATCGACCCCTCTGCTGAACAACGTTTGCTTTTGCAATCAAAATGGGGCTTGACTTGTGAGGCACATCCCACCGAAAAACTCCAACAGGCAGAGATACTGGTCTGGGCGGTCAAGCCACAGAATTTCTTGCCAGCGGCCAGGGATGTTGGGCACTGGGTGCCACACGCTCTGCAAATCAGCGTGATGGCTGGTATTTCTACCGATGCGCTTGCGGCTCAGCTTCAAACTGATCGCATCATTCGTGTCATGCCCAATACACCGGCCATCATCGGACAAGGTATTGCCGGCCTTTTCGCCCGTCATGCGGTCTCGATATACGAACGCAGGCAGGCTGAATCCTTGCTGAGTTGTACTGGAGAGCTTCTTTGGTTTGAGCAAGAAAATACCCTCGATGCCGTGACCGCCCTTTCCGGCTCAGGCCCTGCCTATGTGTTTTTCGTGATGGAGGCTTTGGTTGAGGCGGCTCAGAATTTGGGCCTCAGTGCCGAGCAGGGCTTGAATTTGGCCTTGGCCACGTTCAAGGGAGCGACGGCACTGGCACTGCATTCTGTAGAGCCCCCGCAAATTCTGAGGCAAAAAGTAAGCTCTCCGGGAGGCACCACCCATGCTGCGATTTCACACCTTGAGCGCCAGGGTGTTCGAGATGCTTTTATTCAAGCCGTGAGGGCTGCACATGACCGGGCTCGCCAGATGGGTGAGGAATGGGGTCGGGCATGAGTGTGTTATTAGAAAAACTGTAAACCCTTCAGGAGGCTGATGATGTACCCGATTGCCTTGGTCATGATTGCTCGCAATGAATCACGTTGCCTAGAGCGCAGCCTCAAAACAATCCAGCCTTGGGTGGATGATATGGTGGTCTTGGACACCGGCTCAAGCGATAACACCGTCGAGATTGCTCGTGCTTGTGGTGCACGGGTGTTTCACTTTGAATGGGTGGATGATTTTTCAGTGGCGCGCAATGCCGCGCTTGCCCTGAGCCATGCCCCCTGGCGTCTGATGATGGATGCTGACGAATGGCTGCAGAGCGGGGGGGGCGTTTTGCAGCAATTACGGACTCAAATGCCAACTTTTATTGGGCAAATCAGCATCTGTAGTTTTTTCAATCAAGGCGCGAGCGGGTTAGAAACATCGTTTTCAAGAATATCAAGAATTTTACCTGCCGGCGTTCAATACGAAGGGCGCGTGCATGAGCAGCCCATCAGCCAGTGGCCAATTCGGCGCTTGCCCTTGGTTTTGGCGCATGATGGATATCTTCCTGAGTCCATGAAGGCCAAAAAAGGTCGAAATCAGTCCCTTTTACACTTATCGCTTGAGAGGGCACCGGATGATGTCTATCTTCAATATCAACTGGGAAAGGAACTTGAAATTCAGGGGTTGTTTGAGCAGGCTGCACCTTGGTATGAAAAAGCTTACAACGCTGCAAGCCAGGAGGTTCCATGGCGACATGACTTGGTTCTTAGGCGCCTGTTTACCCTCAAAAAACTCAAGCAGTTTGAGCAAGCCCTGCGTTTATGCCAAGAAGAAATGCCGTATTGGCCACATTCGCCGGATTTTTACTTCACGATGGGCGATGTATTTTTAGACTGGGCCTGGCAGGATTCAAATCAAGCAAGGGAATTGCTGCCCATGATCGAAGGTTGCTGGAAGCAGGCCATTGAGATCGGCGAAAACCCTGATCTTCTCGATTCTGTCATGGGGCGAGGCAGTTTTTTGGCAGCGCACAACCTGGCTGTTTTTTATCAGGCTTTGGGCCAAACCGCTGAAGCCCACAAGTGGCAGGAACAATCAAGCGCAATGAGGTCAAATTGCGTTTTTCAAATGGGCTGACTTGAATTTTTCAGGGCCAATGTGCAATCTTGACTCCCTCTGCATCAAGATGCGGTGAGGGGCCCCGAGACGCTGGTCAAGCAACTCGGTGGCCTTGTGCACACCAAACCGAACCGCATTCATCAAACCCACAGCCACAGTATTTACTGAGCATTGATGACGATGACCACCAAGGCCCAGTGCCGCCTGGCTCACGAACAGGCGCTGGCCAGCACTCGGATTGAGGGTCACCAGCCGAGCCTGGAGTTCCTGGCAGGCTGCGAGGCAGTGATCGAGGGGGCCATGACGCACGATCAGGCGCGAGCTGTGAGCCTGTCGCGTGTGCTGGCGGGGCTTCAAGAAGCTGCCAGCGAGTGAGGGTGAGCCTGGCCAGCACCCTCTGTTCTGACGCATGGGAACTCCCGCAACTGTGCAGCGGAACAATTGGTGGACGAGACGAGCAACGCCAGCGGAGTCGTTCCTGGGTCGCTTCAGAAAACGAAAAAAATCGTACGATAAGCAATGCACCTTGCCTCTTCGGCCCCAATGAATTACATTGTAATTCATTGGACTGAAGGAGAAACAATCATGGCTGCAAACCAACTCGTACAGGCGCGCATTGACGGGGCCATTAAGGAAGAAGCCGCCGCCGTTCTGGCTGCAATGGGGCTTACCGTGTCTGACGCGGTGCGACTGTTGCTCACGAAGGTGGCACAGGACAAGGCGCTGCCATTCGAGCCGCTAATTCCCAATGCGATGACGATCCAGGCCATGAAAGATGCCCGCGCCGGGAAAGTCACAAAAGCTGCCAACCTAGACGCGCTGTTTACCGATCTCAATGCGAACGACTGACTACACCGGACAGTTCAAGCGTGATTACCAATTTGCGCCGTAAAGCCCCGTCCAAGTGCGTTGGCGCGTAGCGCCCAGAGCCGAAGGCGCCGCATTTGCGCGGGGATATAAGGCGCCCGGCCCTCATAAGGGCCGGTTTTGCTGTTCGACATAGCGTTTGATGA